>JARLHD010000309.1 GCA_031292435.1 Ignavibacteriaceae bacterium | reverse complement strand
TTGTTATCGGAAATGAAATTACAGGCGTATCCCAGGATTTGCTTGATTTATGTGACACCTCCATCGAAATCCCCCAGTATGGAATTAAACAGTCTCTCAACGTCGCAGTCGCTTACGGTATCGCCATATTTGAATTAAGGAAGATCTTCGATTTGAAAAACAATAACGGATTGAAACCCTGATATCTTATCCCCCAGTACTTTTAACTGCCAAACCTGCTTACCCATAAACTAGAAATAAATATTACCATGGATTATAGCAGCCTGCGATTTGAGAAATAAATATTACCTTGGATTACCAAACAGCCCGCGATTTGAGAATTAAATGTTACCTTGGATTACCAGGCAGTCCGCGAATAAAGAAATATAGAATATTTATTTTCTATATACCGTCTTAACATTTACAAATTCCTTTATCCCTAATTCTGATAATTCCCGTCCGTATCCCGATTCTTTTACTCCGCCAAATGGAAGCCGCTCATCGGATTTCACCGACTCATTCACAAAACAATTCCCCGCATTCAGTTCCTCCCGCGCAATTCTCTCTCCTCTAACTATATCTTGCGTAAATACTGCCGCCCCTAAACCAAATACTGTATCATTCGCTATCCTGATTGCGTCCTTCTCATCTCTCGCCCTGATCAAAGAAGCCACAGGTCCAAATAATTCCTGCTTGTATGCAGGCATTTCCGGCTGAACATTTGACAACACCGTCGGCGGATAATATGCTCCTTCCCCCTCAGGTATTTTTCCCCCGGTTATTACCTTAGCTCCAAACCTCACACTTTTCGTTACCTGCGCATGTAATTCCTCTCTCAGGTCCTTCCTTGCCAATGGTCCAACATTCGTATCTTCCTTCAACGGGTCTCCCATAATTTTAGATTTCATCTTTTCAACAAATAATCCCTCAAATTTACTATAGACTTGTTTAACTATTATGAATCGCTTTGCCGCTATACAGCTTTGCCCGCTGTTGATCAGTCTCGAATTAACACATATATCTGCCGCTCTCTCCAGGTCGGCATCTTCTAAAATTATATATGGATCACTTCCTCCTAATTCCAGGACTGATTTCTTCAATACCGATCCTGCAGTTTCTGCTACCGACTTTCCCGCAGCCGTGCTTCCCGTTATTGTAACTGCTTTTATCTTTCCATGCTTAATTATTTCTGCCACTCCTGTTGATGGTATAATCAATGTCCTGAATAAGTCATCCGGAAATCCCGCTTCCCTGAAAATATCCTCTATCTCTAACCCGCACCCCGTAACATTCGATGCGTGCTTCAGCACCCCCGCATTTCCTGCCATTAGATTCGGCGCCGCAAACCTGAATACCTGCCAGAATGGAAAGTTCCATGGCATTATTGCCAGTATTACCCCTAATGGTTGATATGTTATAAAACTATTCGCCGCATCTGTATCGACTTTCTTATCCTGTAAAAACTTCTCCGCATTCTCCGCAAAATAATCACACACCATTGCACATTTATCTATCTCACTTCGCGATTGTACTATCGGTTTCCCCATCTCTACTGTCATCAAATGTGATAACGTTTCCTTCTTCTTCCTTAAGATTTCTCCCGCTCTTCTCAAATTATCTGCTCTCTGCTGAAAACTTGTTCTCCTCCATAATTCAAATACTTCATCACTCTTAATGAGAATGCTATTAATTTCACTCCCATCCATCTCAGGATAGATTTTTATTTCTTCGTCTGTCGCCGGATTAATTGATTTTATCATATCTCTATCCTGGTTATTTCACTCTTTTAATCACTACTAATGTTTTATCATCTGAATATTGTCCGTTCCTTGAAAACTTAATTACATCCTCTAAAATTGTATATGCAATTTCCTTAGAAGTTTTCATCTTTGATTTGATTAGTATCTCCTGTAATCTATCATCACCGTATTGTTCAAACTCGGAGTTCGCTGATTCAGTCACTCCGTCCGAAAAGATTACTAACACATCCCCGATTGCAAAATTGATGTTCTCCACTGTATAAACAGCCTGCGGTGCAGGTCCTAAAACAGGTCCCGTCGAATTTAATAATATAATTTGATCCGAATCCTTCCTTATAAATAGCGGGGGATTGTGCCCTGCATTTGCATACAAAAATAAACCGCTCTTATCATTGGATAATTCTCCGTAAAAAAGAGATGCAAATTTATCATCAGCAAATATCTTATTCACTAATTGATTCATCCTCTTCATTAAAGGATATATCTTTATTTCAAAGTTGCATGCCATCCGTAATGCGCCAGAAATGTACATCGCTTCCGCCGCAGCACTCACCCCCTTGCTCGCTGCATCTCCTACCGTCACCCCCAGCCTCTGCGAGTCACCTCCCACATCCAGGTAATCAAAAAAATCTCCCCCTACAATCTCGGCAGGATCGGTAATGCCGAATAATTCATAATTGTGGAAGTTATATTCGTGCTCCGGCAGTATGCTCTTCTGAAGCTCTCTCGCTTTATCAATATCTGCTCTTAATTCTCGTGCCCTTAAATGATATTTCCCCTGCTTTATCTTTGAGGTTAATGCTGTTGCAATAATATTAAGCGTAATCTTAAACTCTTCATTAATTTCATTGCTGTTCAATGCAAGTAGATATTCATAATAAAGCTTGCCGTCGTATCTTATTTTATCTCCTACTCCCGATGCTGAATACTTAAATATACCCTTGCTCCTCAATATCATATCAGTCTCTTTCTCAACGACTGTTCTTTCTTTCGATATAGTTCCGAATATCGGATATTCCGATATCTTGATCGAAAAATCATCATCTATCCTGTCTACCTTCCCGGTTTGAAAAAGAAGTTTGTAAACCCCGGTCTCTGAATCTAATTCCCAAACTCTCCCTCCTGTCAGGTTAATTGTATAATTTTCTATTAACTCCCTTATTACAGATATCAGCATTTCTGTATTGGATGTAAAACTCTTCGAGGCAATAGCCTCTACTGTTCTATATAGTTTCTTTGGTTCCATGTATAAAGTTGAATTCCCGGTTATAATAATTTGTAAAGTAGTGTATTAACTGGAATAAAGTAGAAAGATAAATAGCTAATTCTTATCGTAAAGCATACATAAGAATGTATTTTGTAAAATCTATGCTCGAAATAATGAACTATATTGACTTGGTGTGGATATCTCGCTAATTCTAATTGAAGTAAAAGCAGGTGAACTATCTTCACCTGCTCTCATCTTATATAAAACTAAATCTTAACTTTTTGTGGAATAAGTATTTTAGCATTGGCTAATTCAAATGCTCCGAATAATACAGCAACATAGAACATATCTCCTAATACAGTTGCGCTGAAAAATGGAATTGCCATCGTATAACAAAAGGCTAATCCTGCTCCGGTTTTAGCATAAAAAGGATCAGTTATCCATTGTGCAAAATTGGTGATCACAAAAAATAAAACAGAAGCGGATAAAGCTCCTATTATAATATTTGTAATTTTTTTATTCTTGGATATCTGCATTCCTATCATCACTATTAAACCAAAACTTAAATATACAGCCCACATTGTAGGATGAAACCCTATAATAAGATCTGTTAGTATCATCGCAGCAAAAGGTACTATGAATGCAAGCTTCTTATTCGGTAAATATGTCCCTCCGAATAATGCAATAGCTCCTACAGCAGTAAAATTGGGATAGTGTGGTATTAATCTTGTAAATGCTGCTGCTAATATTAACACGACCGCAAAAACTAACTTACCATTAAATAAATTCTTGTTCATTTTATCTCCTTAAACGAATTTCTGTCTTATTTAGTTCAATATAATTAATTAAATATATAATAAAATTATCAAATATGTTGTATCTAAAAGTTCAGCTTAAAACCCAGGTACCCTGATAACCCTGCTGTCCCGTAACCGTATATTTCTTCATAATAAGTATCAAATAAATTATCTACTCTTGCATATAGGTCTATGTCTGAAAATAAAGCATAGGTAGCTGATAAATTAACTATTGCATAGGATGGTAATGTAACCCTCACTGTAGTAAGCGTAGAGAAATTATCATCATCTCTTTGCCCCACATTGATTATTTCTGCTGTAGTGTTAATTCTGTCACTTAATGCATAATAAATAATAAGATCTACCTTGTTCTCAGGTCGTCGCAGTAATGGCCAGTTCTTTTCAGGTCCCTCTAATTCTATTGCATATGTATAAGTATAATTAAATTTAACTTTTAATCTGGATATAAAATTTGCTATGGTATATAATTCTAACCCGTATGCCTCTGACCTGTCAATATTGATCGTCTTAAAATTTCTATCGTATCCGAAAAGATCCTTAAACTGGTTATTGAAATATGTCATTCCAAATGAAAATTTATCCTTCTTAATGTTCTGCTCAAATCCTAAATCCCAGCCGTTATTCTTTTCTGGTTTCAGTAATGAATTACCGAAAGCCGGGTCATAAAGATCAAATAGGGAAGGGGAATGGAACGCAGTCCCATATGTAAACTTAAACCTGGTCCCCGTTTCAGATAAAATATATACAGGCGCAATTCTGTATGTCGTTACTTCGCCAAATCGGTTATGATTGTCAAACCTTACTCCCACCGTTGTAAATAAATTATTCAACACCTTTATTTGATCCTGTAGATAAAGTCCCGTAGTATATGTTTTGCTATCCGGAAATAAGCTCAAAGATGATCCGTAATAATAATTGGAATTAGCTTCCTCTGTCTCTGATTCTATCCCTAATGTAAAAAGATTCCAGCTATTGACCTTTATATTATTCTGCCAGTCGAATTTAATACTGTTCCCGTCATATAAGCTGCTTGACGAAAAAGGATTGTAGGTCGTTGAATCAAATGAATACTTTCTCACATTCCTTATAAAAGATACTCCCAATATCTGATTCCATCTCCCGTCAAATAATGAATATTCTGTTTCTCCCCGGAAAGTGGATTCCTCCAATTTATATACATAAGTCGGATCATCTCCGTGTAACCCTCCCCATTGATCATAAGCCGAATTCCCCTTCGAATATCGATAGTAGAAATTAAAACTAAGATCGTTAGATATGTCCATACCAAATCGGGAAGAAAAATTATAATTATCAGAACCATCCCTTTCTGTATTTCCATATCTGGTAGATGCAGAAGAAAATCCCTCTGTCTTAAATCTCGATAGTGTCAGGGAATAATTAAACATCCCTAAACTCCCGTTTAAACCTCCGACACCTCTGTACGTTCCGTAGCTTCCCCCTTCTCCCGAAAGTAAAAACTTAGCATCGCCGCTCCCTTTCTTGGTGATAATATTTATTACTCCTGCCATGGCATTCGAACCATAGAGCGTACTCTGCGGACCCCGTAACACCTCAATTCTGTCTACATTATCCGGCGTCAGGTAGGAAAAATCATATGAGTTCCCCGGATCATTGGGCATATTTTGCTCTACACCATCTACCAGCACTAATGTATGATTTGAATTTGCTCCCCGGATGTAAACCGATGCTAACTTATTTGCTCCTCCTTCCTGTGTAAAATTAATCCCGTATTCATCTTTCAGGAGATCATAAACGGTCGTTTTATTTCTCCTTACTATTTCTGCCGAATCAATTACCGTTATTGAATTTGCTAATTCTGATAATGAAGTTTCAGTTCGCGTCGCCGATACTACAATATCTGAAAGTTGATAGGTCCGTAGGGAATCTTTATTCTGCCCCATAATGCAGAAAGGAATGATTAGTAAAAATAAAAAGTATCTTTTAGTCAAAGAAGTTACTCCTGATAAAATGATTAAATTGGTGTAACTCCGTGGGGAAGCAATGAATAGATAAATCGAAAGATGTCTCTCGGTTAATCCAACCTCGCCCGCGAAGGTTGATTAAATAATTTACGGCAGGTCTCCTGGCTTGATTTTATTCTTTACAGTTGCGCGTCAGCTCCGGATTTACACCGGATTCCCTATCTTTCCCGTTCTTTCCGGGACACCGTAATAATTAAAAGAACTTATATCTAAAATAATACCTTAAATTCAGAAATCAAATATTCTGCAATTAACTGTATTAAATCATTGCATTTCTTTCCCCTTATGGATAATTTTCACACGTTTTATTCTCTATAATTTAATCTATTGTCATAATTTCCAAACTTTCCTGAATGAGGAATACTTAATGGGTTGGTTTTTAAAGTTTATAGACTCTTCGGTTGGTAAGAAACTTGTTATGGCCTTAACCGGCTTATTCCTGTATCTCTTCCTGATTGAACACCTGATCGCTAATCTTTTATTATTAAATAATGATAAAGGCGAAGCATATACCATTTATGCCGAAGTCCTTGGAAGTTCCTATAATATACCCCTGCGTATTATTGAAGTTGGACTTTTCTTTTGCCTGATTTATCATACTATAAATGGAACTCGCCTCTGGCTTAGTAATAGACGCGCTAAGGGCATTCCTTATTATGAAAATAGGGCGTCTGAGAATAGTACATTCTTTTCTCGGTTTATGATTCAGAGTGGCACCGCAATCTTTATCTTTCTTGTTATTCACCTTAAATCTTTTTTTGTTTATTATAGACTTGGGAATCCTGAAGATACAATGTATCAGGGTGTAGTAAAATCATTCCAAAACCCTCTGTATTCATGGTTCTATATTGTCGCTATGATATTTCTTGCGTTCCACCTCGTTCACTCTTTCCAAAGCGCTTTCCAGACTCTGGGTCTTAGACATAATAAATACACACCCTTCATTAAAAGTTTTGGGGTTGTCTTTTCAATTCTTATCTGCGCCGGGTTTGCCTTGATTCCGGTCTATTTCCTTTATATAAATAACACGGGAGGTAATTAATATGAAATTAGATCCAAAAATCCCGGCTGGTAATCTGGCAGAAAAATGGAATAATCAAAAGTTTAATTATAAGCTCGTCAACCCCGCCAATAAAAGAAAATATGAAATCATTGTCGTAGGAACCGGACTCGCTGGTGCTTCTGCTGCTGCATCTCTTGCTGAGTTAGGTTACAAAGTCAAAGCTTTCTGCTATCAGGATAGTCCCAGGAGAGCTCATAGTATCGCCGCTCAGGGTGGAATAAATGCCGCTAAAAATTATCAGAATGATGGCGATTCTGTATATAGACTTTTTTATGACACTATCAAAGGCGGTGACTATCGTTCACGCGAAGCAAATGTTTATCGCCTTGCTGAAGTAAGCTCAAACATTATCGATCAGTGTGTGGCTCAGGGCGTCCCCTTTGCTCGTGAGTATGGTGGTCTCCTCGATAACCGTTCTTTTGGCGGTGCTCAGGTATCAAGAACTTTCTATGCAAGAGGTGAAACTGGTCAGCAGCTTTTACTCGGTGCCTATTCCGCTATGATGCGTCAGGTCGGCTTGGGTAATGTTGAGATTTTTCCAAGAAGCGACGTTCAGGATATTGTCGTGATTGAAGGACGGGCAAGAGGTATCGTCTTAAGAGATATGGTCTCAGGTAAAATTGAATCTTACATCGCTGACGCTGTTATTCTTGCCACTGGTGGTTATGGTAATGTTTTCTATTTATCAACAAATGCTAAAGGATGTAACGCTACCGCTATCTGGCGTGCCCACAAAAAAGGCGCCCTTTTCGCTAACCCTTGCTTCACTCAGATTCACCCGACATGCATTCCTGTTTCCGGCAGCTATCAGTCAAAACTAACTTTGATGAGCGAAAGCCTTAGGAATGATGGCAGGATCTGGGTCCCTAAAGATCCTAAGGACAAACGTGCACCTAATGAAATTCCTGAATCTGAAAGGGATTACTTCCTTGAAAGAAAATATCC
>JARLHD010000308.1 GCA_031292435.1 Ignavibacteriaceae bacterium | reverse complement strand
CTGAGGAAATCTGCCTGCAGAGAAAAAATAATTTCCTGGATCTACAAACCTTTTAAATATTTCACTTGCAAATGGCATTTCATCCAGGTTTTGAAGAGGAAGGCGGGATTCATTTCTAAAAATATTGTTACCTTTCCTCCATGTGAGAGAAAGGACACTTTCCAACGATTCTTTTTTTTCTAATCGATTAGCCAGATCGACAATAGTTTCTTCATATTCATTCCGCGCGACTGAATTGATCATATTATTTCCAGCTAAGGTATCTTTATCGCAAGCTGTTACATGATTACCGACAAGACAGATAAAAATGGCAGGAAAGATTTCTTTTAATCCAGCTGCAAATCTAACATCATTACTTATACTTCCTGTACTGGTTTCAATGACAGCTAAATCCGGATTAAAATCAGCCAGTCTTTTGATTGTTTCTTCCTTAGTAATAGGTTCAGCCGGAGCATCTATTAAAATTATCTTATGCCCGAATCTTTCAGAATAACCTGCAGCCAGAGCCAGCCAGATAGGATAATAAACGGTACCACTTTTTGTGACAGCGGGGCTTCTTGAACCCCTTGAATACTTAGGTAAAAAAGGAGGATTTATAAATGCAATATTCACGAATTCTTTCTCCAGTCAAAATTATTTGCTCCAATTAAAAGAATAATATCCTTAATATATTTCATTTCTAACTTCAATTTTTCTTTTTGGTCTACAGATGATTTCAAAAATTTAATATATGTGAAAAGCCATCTAAGACCAAAGCCCTGTAACACAATTATCTTTAACAGAAGCAACTTAGTAAATCCATAATGCTTTTGAAAGTAATAAAACATTCCCCTATAACGCTCTACTAATAATTTATTAATTGTTTGTTTCTGAACACGTTGTTTTGTAGAAAAGCCAAATAAATGGATAATGTTTGAGTCCGGTAGAAAGATAGTTTTATAGCCAGCTTTTCTTATTCTATAGCTCCATTCCACTTCTTCATTATATAAAAAGAAGGCTTCATCAAGCAGACCGACTTTGTTTATAACTTCTCTTTTTATCATCATACACGCACCCGTTATGTGATCAACTTCCTTTATACTATCATGATCCCAATAACTTTCAAAAGATTTTATTTTTAATATTCGCTTTAACATACGGCCAGAAAAACTATCATACGAAAGAAACATTTTAATAAATTCATTTGCATGAACAAATTCCTTAGCTAATGAAGGAAATGAATGAGTTGACCTTTCAATTTTCCCTTCCTGATTATAAATTTTGCAGCCTACTATTCCAACCTCTTTATGTTCATCAAGGTAACTGATCATTGGGTTGAAAGTATTTTGATTAACAACAGTATCAGGATTCAACAGCAAGACAAATCGACCAGAAGATCTTTGTATTCCAATATTATTAGCTACCGCAAAGCCTAAATTTTTTTTATTGTAAACAAAAGTTACCCAGGGGAATAAAGCCTCCAAATCAATAATAGGTTCATAGGAATTATTGTCGATAACCAATACTTCAAAATCCAGATTGGACACATTTCTTTCAATTGAATTAAGACAATCCAGAAGAACTGATCTGGAATTATAATTAATAATAACAATTGAAAGGATCATATATCGCTCTATATTCAAGAAAAATCAGACAGGTATTAGTTAATAAAAACTTATTTATTGAAAACACAGGTATCAGTCAAATTTTCATATTTTCCCATTTTATTTTCAAGAAAAGCCACAAACCCTTTTATAATCCATTTGTATTTTTCAATTTTATTTTTTTCATATAATAAGATTTTTATTAATTCATTAAAGAAAACTATCAAATCCTTTAAAACAAAGATTGGGAAATATTTTAAGTACGTTTTATATACGAAAAACCGATTCCTAGTTCTATAATAAAGTCTAAGTGGAGAATGGTTAGTAACGGAAATATTCATGAATAAAAATTTCCGCCCATAAATAATCCCGAGATTATGATAAATAATGGCCTCATGGATTTTAATAATTTCAAATCCTTCTTTTCTTAATCTTAAACAATATTCTATATCTATATAATCTATAAAAAAATTATCTATGAAAGGACCAATTTGTTTATATGCCTTCAAGTTCAATAAACTTCCAGATGTCATAGAAATCGATATTGGATAGTCATCATTTCTTCCCTTCTGGCCTGAATATTCTTCGTAAATATAATGAGGAGACAGCCACCCGAGAAATTTATTATTATTTGAATGAAGATAATGCATATATCTCTCGACTAAATGTGAATCAAGAGTACTATCCTGATCGAGCGTAAGTAAGTAATCAAAGCCTTGAGCTATTGCAAGATTTGCTGCCTGATTTAATGCTGAAGCAACCCCTTTATTTTCGTTATTTTTAATATATGTGATATTGTCTTTTTCAAACGAAGAATTGTAATTAATTAAGTCAGAATTATCAATAATGTATAAGTGCGATATTTGATTTAAATCCATACATATGTTCGGAATGATATAATTTTCAGGGTTATAGAGCACCACGCAAGCAGATATTTTAATTTTATTATCCATTTAATTGTTTATAAATTGAATAATATTTCTGTGCCGAGAATTTCAAAGATAATTCTTGCTCAGCCGCTTTACGACATCTTTCTTTAATATCTGGTTGAGAGGACAGTTCAATTATTTCATTAATTCCTTTTTCAAATAATTCTTTTTCATCCTTGATGATGACGCCCGAATTATATTTCCTCGTAATTTCTGCAGTATCCCCAATCTCATCCATTAGAAGAACAGGCAATCCAGAGGCTAGATATTCTCCAAATTTTATTGGTGCACTTACTCTTCTTAATATGCGTTTATCCCCGAATAAAACGCCGAAATCACCCATAATTAAATATTTATTCATATCTGAAGCCGAGAGATTATGTATTGAATAATCTTGCTCAGAAATTCCAGAAGTAAGAACCATCTGATAAATTAATGGATCATAGCTGATAATTAAAAGATACGATTCCGGTTTAATTATTTTTAATATTTTAAAAGTTTCAAGCACAAGGTCAAATCTTTGCCAATTAACAGAAGGACCAGAGAAAATCATTATATACCGATTTTTAAGGTTATTTTTCTCTAGTTGATTTTCTCTCATTGCAACCGAATACTGAAACCTCTTTTCGGAAAACGAATTCTCGATAACCGTTATTTTCTTATCGAGTTTTTTTAATATTTTATAAGTGGAAATTAAATAATCCTTAAACGCAATAGAAACAACCACTATTGCATCAGAATATTTATATAAAAGGTATTCAAGTCTCTTTTCAAGGAATATTCGAAAATACCGGTTTGAGGGAATTTCATCACTTACTAAACCTCTGTCATCAAAAAGAACCTTAACATTTATAAATAATTTAATTAACAAACCAATAAGTGTTGGTTGATTGCTTCTGCAATGTATCGTTTTTATATTGTTTTTTTTTATAATTCTTATTCCTGTAGCTACTCCAAGAAATAGCGACAGGAAATAACGAAGTTTCCTTTGGAAACTATTTTTTTCCAAATTGAGAATAATTGGATATACTTTAGCAACTCCTTCCAATTCTTTCATCGCCTGGAAATATCTATCTCCTATTGTAGAACCATGAGAGAGAAATTTTGAATTTTCAAATGAAAGGATAGAATAATCTATCCCCTTTGAATAATTTTCTTGAATATGAGGAATTCCCTGAGAAAATAATATAGGATTACTTAAAGAACCATCCACTATAAAAAGGACATTCATGTATAAATTATTGCTTTATTGTAAATCTCAGAAAGTTTAATTAACTGATCATTTAGGTTGTAATTCCTGATTACATGTTCATGGGCTGCCATACCTAACTGCATTCTATATTTTTGATCATTGACTAGACATAAAAGATTTTTATATAATTGATAAGAATCTCTTTCCTTTGAGAGTAATCCTGTTAAATTGTTTATAACTACTTCGGGTATGTCAGCATGATAACTTGAAACAACCGGCAAACCGATTGCGGAAGCTTCAATAATACTCATAGGAACTCCTCCTTCATTATCTCCATCTGAAGCAGTTACGCTTGGATGTAAAAATATATCGGAAGAAACCATCTCTTTAATCATTTCTACATGGTTCATCTTTCCTAAAAATTTCACTTTGCCTGCGATACCATAATTATTAGTTAATTTTTTTATTTCATTAACATCTTTATCATTATCGGCTCCACCAATTAGTCTAAATTCAAAATCAATTTTTTCATCTTGCAGAAATTTAAGAGCTTCGATGGAATACTTTATTCCTTTTTTCTCCCTGAACGTGGAAACCTGAAGAATAATTATTCTTTCAGAAGAAGTAAAATATTCTTTCACGGGATAGTTGTTTATTGGAATTCCCAATTTCTGAATAACTATTTTTTCTGAGGGACAACCGATTTCTACAAGTTGTTTTTTGAGATAAGGGCCTTCTGCCAAAAAGGAATATCCATAATCAAACAAGTGTTCATATCTTTTTAGCCAGTAGTCTTCCTTTCCAAGTTTAGAGACATCCTGTCCATAGAATGAAGTAATTAGGGGTTTTTTACTTTTTGCCACGATCTTTAACCATCTGGCCCCTTCAAATCCCATATGTGCATGAAACAAATTAATATTATTTTTTATTATCTCGGATTCAAAAAACATTCCATAATTATCAGTAAACTTTCTATAAAACTTATTAACTACTCGTTTGTATATGCTAAAATCCTCAATACTTATAATATTTTTTAAAGGAAATTGATCGAGATTTTCTTTCCTTTGGGTAAATACAATCTGATTAACTCCTAAACCCTCATTAATCTGGTTATAAATCCAAGATCCTGTATGGAACAAATAAGGAGTTACAAGATGGACAATATTATTTTTTCTTTTCATATGCAATATCAGAATAGAAATATGAAATAATACTTAGGATAGCGAATAAGATTATACTATACCCATTATTTGGCGCAATGAAACCGGATAGGTGACTTAATTCTCCATCAGTCAACATTCCATAAACAAAAAGTCCAATTAATGAAATAATGACATATTTGAAAAGAGTTGAAGCTTCAGAGTGAGATTCAATAATTTTATAGGAATAATAAAATGCTACAACCAGTATTATGATGAAAACTAACAGCGTCAAAATCCCATAATCTATTCCAATTGAGAGGAATAGCTGATGTGGCGTGCCGAGATATATTTCAGGTTTAAAACTATATTTTTCCCAGAGAATTTGAAACCCCCCTCCTCCAACTCCGAAGGGATACAGCAAAAGACATTTTAAGGCAATCCGCCATGCTTCCAATCTATAAAGAGCGCTTTCATCTAACCCCTGGGGATTATTGTTACCAACAAATCTGAAAATATAAAACAGAAGAAGGTTGCTGAAATAGACTGCCACACCTATAAAAGCAACCAGAAGAGAGATAATCAATTTTCTATTTTTTGTATAAAAGAATAGTAATATAATCTGAAGCCCCATCACTATAAATGTACCACGATTAAAACACATTATAGATAAAAGGGAAAGTAAAGAAAAACTAAGAATAGAAATGATTCTGACTGCTTTGGATTTATGATTATAAATCAGATATACTATAAGAGGAAACAATAATGCGGAGTATATGCCGTAAAGATTAGTATTATGAAATCCGAATCCGAAACGCATTCTTGAAAGGAATATATGAATTAAATTATAACCAATAATATTAAATTCAGTCACAGCGATAATTCCGCTGAAAAATACAGAAAGCATGAGGGCAACAAGTATTTCATGAACGAGGTCCTTATTATTATTAAGCAGATATAATGTAATAAAATAAAATGTTGAGGTTTCAAAAATACCAGTATAAAACAAAAGCCATCTTTTTACATGATTTTCAGGCATAGAATAACCGAACAAGAGAGACAATAGAGCAAACAGGATAAATAAAATTATTAGTTTATCAATTATCCCGAAAGGTTTGGTTTGTAAAACATCAGAATTTGTTAAATAACTTATCAGAAAAATGATAATTAATATCAGCTGAATTATCATATGAGGAGTAATATCAAAGTCCCCGACATAAACCCCATTAAAACTAAAATGTTGAAGGAACGGTAATGTAATAATATAAAACAAAAAATAGTTCTTAACATCAACTCTAAATCTCAAAAGTATAAGTGGAAAGACGATTAAAGCGGGTAAAATAATAAGCACATAATTATTAAAAACGAACAAAAGCCTTATCAAGAGAATGAAATATAATCCTGTAAGAATTAGAATTTCAGTAAGATAATTATATTTATAATTAAGATTCACTTGGAGATTTTTGGATTATTTCAAAAATTTCAATGATTATTTTTTTATTAAAAACAAAATTAAATAAAACATAAAGAACTACAGCTAATATTGATTTCAATATCAATTCGTACAAGCCATGAGCTACTAAAAAAAATCCCGCCAAATAAACTATCGCCCCCATTGATAATGAAATCAAAAAAATTCTGACTAAATTCTTAAGAAAGAACGAGACTTTTAGATCTATTAATCTAAAGGGTAGATACAATCCAGGGATCAGTAATAAAACGGTAAAAATCAAATATGCAAATGCTACACCAATAACACCCCAATGCAAACCAATTATAAAAACAATAATAGAAAATATTCCTGAATATAATCCCCATTTAAACATTATATCAGTTCTTCCTGTTGACTGATAAATACTTCCTACAGTGCCATCAATGGATTGGATCATTCCTACTGGAGCTAAAATGAGAATTAAAATTTCCGCCGGCTGCCAGTTTTTTCCGAAGACATTCAGAATCAACTCTTTGCTGACAACCATCAACCAAATCATCAGAGGAAATGTAATTAAAGTAATCGCCTGTGCCACTTTAATATACATTGCTCTTAACCTTTCATGGTCAGTATTTATCCGTGAATAAAGTGGAAACATAACCCTAGTAATTACTATAGTAATAGACTGCATGGGGTAAAGCATAATTCTATATGCTAAATTATAATAGCCTAAATTTTTTGCACCAATATATTTCCCGATTAGGAAATTATCAACATTACGAAACAAGTAATTAAAAATATTGAATCCTGTAAGAAAGCCACTGTATCTAAACAGCGATTTTAATTCATTTAAATTAATAAAAGTACGCGGATACCATTTCTCACCGAACCATAAAAGTACAGAAGTAATTGCCAGGGCAGAAAGATTTTGAATAACAAGGCTCCACACCTTGAACCCTTTCAAGGCAAACAATATTCCCAATAAAGAAGAGATAAAAATAGCGATTATTTCGATTTTTGCAAGTTTTTTGAATAGTAATTTTTTTTCCAGAATGGCCTGGTGGACATTGCCTACACTAGTGATTAAAAAGCTTACAGACATTACACTTAGGATGGGGCCAACCCGATTGTCATTGAAAAGTAAATTAATGAAATTCGAGAGAGAGAAAACGATTATTGAAATAGTTAAACCTATAATAACATTCAGCCAAAAGACACTTGAAAGTAATCTTTCTGAAATATTTTCCTTTTGAATAATGGCCGCAGAAGTACCAAGATCTTTAAAAATATTTAGGAACCCTATTACAATAAATGCCATTCCAATTAGACCAAAATCCTCGGGTAATAGAAGTCTAGCAAGGATTATAGAAGTTATAATTTGAAAGAACTGTCTTCCGAATTGGGAAAATCCAGACCATTTAATAGAGTTAAAAGCAAAACTTGCGAATGATGTTTTCAACGTTTTCTGACTACGGCAATATATTCTATACTGAACTCAGTACTATGATCTATTTTATTGAGGAAATAGGATACTAACTGAATGAATAATAAAAAAGGTGGGATCAACCACCAAAGAGGATTGAAGATACCTCCAGCCCTGAATCTTAACAAATAATAACACATTTCCTGAGTAAAAGTAACAATAAACCCAGAAACAGGGATAATATCAACAACTACAAATCCATTTTTTTCGAATAAATATTGTAACCCATGAATAGAATATCTGAAAAAATCCCGTGGTTCTTCATGTAGATGCCAGAAAAAGGGAACAACATATACCGCATAAGCATTAGATTTTAATACCCTAAGTGCTTCTTTAATCGATTTTGCAGGTTCTTCTAAATGTTCCAAAACGTAAGTACAAAGGATAAAATTAAAAGTATTTTCTTTAAAAGGAAGACCATAAGCATTTGAAACAACATCAACATGAAGCCTATTATGTAGAGATTCTATATGGTCGATTCCGATATGTTTTATCCCGGAATTCAAGGTGAAATTCCTATAGGGTTTTTCACCACAACCAATGTCAAGAATAATTCCATTAGCATATTTATCAATTAATAATTTTATCCTGGGATTGACCAAACTGAAAATCAGCCAATTATAAAATTTTGCCAATTTGAAGGATTTTTTCTTATTTAGCATTTAATTAAATATAAATGAAGATCCAAAAGTTTTTTATCTCGGAGAATAGGAATATTGCTCCTTAGCTCAGGCATGATTTCAAAGCATAAATAACATCTTCAACATCGTCATCAGTCAAGTTAGCAGAAAAAGGGATAGAGAGAGTTCTGTCAGATATAAATTTAGAATTAGGGAAATCATTTTCTTTAAAGTTAAAAGTATTTTTATAATATTCATGTAGATGAAGAGAGATATAATGCACTCCAGTTCCAATATTCATTTCATGCAAGTTTTTCATTAATTGATCCCGGGTCAGTTTAACATTATCAATATCGAGCATAATAGTAAAAAGATGCAAAGCATGTTTTGTACCAGGTTGTTCATTAGGGGGAAGAAAAAGAGGCATGTCTTTAAGTTCATTGCGATAATGATCCCAAACTTCTTTTCTTCTTTTAGCAAAACGGTCTATTTTTTTAAGCTGCTCAATTCCTATAGCTGCCTGAACATCAGTCATATTATATTTAAATCCTGGAAATATAACCTGATAGTGTTTATAACCATTATCAGAAAACCTTTTCCATGCATCCTGACTCATTCCATGAAGCGCATTTATTTTTATTTTATTAGCCAATTCTTCATTATTTGTAGTTACCATTCCCCCTTCGATAGAGGTAATATTTTTAGTTACATAAAAGCTGTAGCTTGATAAATCATTATAACACCCGATTTTTTTTCCCTCATATTCAGTTTCAACGGCATGAGCGGTATCATGAATAATTTTTAAATTATAAATCTCAGCAAGAGAGTTCAGTTTCTTGATATCGACAGCTCGTCCAGCAAAATGCACAGGAATAATAGCTTTTGTTTTTTCAGTAATTTTTCTTTCAATATCATCAAAGTCAATAGTCATATTCCATTTATCAACGTCAGTAAGAACTGGAATAGCATTGGCATGAATTACGGCATTAGCAGTAGCAGCAAAAGTCATAGCCGGTACGATTATTTCATCCCCGGGTTTAATTCCAAGAGCAATAACAGAAAGATGCAGACCAGCAGTACAGGAAGAGACTGCGACAGCATGTTTTGTACCAATATATTCGCTAAACATTTTTTCAAACTGATTAACTTTAGGGCCGGTACCAATCCACTTTGATTTTAATGTACTGATTACTGAATTGATTTCTTCGTCCTCAATAATAGGGCTTCCAAATACGAGATAATTTGATCTCAATTAGATCTCCATTTAAATAAATTATGTTTCACCCAATTGATTTTAACTGATTCCTGCCAGTTATTATTTTCACTAATTGAGATTAAAAGAAAGGCGAAAATACAAACAGCCAGAGAAATAATTAAAGCAAATAATACCCGCGGAGGGTAACTTTTTATTTCAGGTATCACAGCTTTATCAATAACCTGCAAAACAGGGATATCTTTATGTTCCTGAAATTTTGCCTGCTCATACAGAGGGACAAGGAACTCAAGAATAGATGAATTTATTTCTACTTCACGATATTTTCTTAAATAAACCGAAGCTTTCTCAGGCAGAGAATTCAATGCGAGTAAATAGCCATCATTATTTCCATTATTTTGAATATCCTTTAACTTATTTCCCAACTCATCCACCTGAATCTTAAGATTTTTTATTTGGGGCATATCGGGTGATGAAATTTTTTCCAAGACAGAGAGTTCGATTTGCTTGGTAATTAGATTTGATTCTAATTCAGAATAAGCGGTAATTATTCCTTTTACCTGTTCTTTCGCATCAAGAAGTCCAGATTTTTCCTGAAATAACTTAAGAGAATCTTCAGCCAAACGCAGTCTATCTTCAACATCTTTATATCTCTGTTCCAAGAACTCCCTATTATCTTTTGATTTACTAATTTGGAGATTAATAATTGTTCTATTCAAAGACTCAACAATATAATTAGTTACATCTGCCACAAGGATCGGGTTATAAAGAGTAACTTTGATTTCGTATACCTGATCTTCTGATACTTTAGTAGAAATAAGTTTCCGGAATTCCTTCAAAGTTGTTTCATGGAAACCCTTTTTTGAGGTATTGATCTCTAATGCCTTTGTCAAATTAAATTTTTCTATAACATCTTCTAGAAGAGTTCTGCTATAAACAATTGAATTATAAAGATTGAGATCAGTATTACTTTCGCTGCCAATACCAACAGGTAATCCTTTAAAGTTTTTCAACAGTCCAGTTAACCCTGATGATTCAGAACCTCCAATTGGTAATATAGTAGCACTGGCTTGAAATTCTTCATTAATCAAGAAATAAATCAACAGGTATGAAATAATCCCTGTCGTCAGCAGTAGGATTATGAAAAGCTTTTTCCACTTAATCAATAAGATCACATAGTCAATAAATTCCGATTTCTTTTTGGGTTCCATTAGAAATTATTTTTCCAATTGTTAAAAATATATAATTATAAAATTTACATTAAATCTTACAAAATAAAAATACTGATCTTATTATGCAGAAAATTACTCCGAGGATAAAGATGAATAGGTAATTTAATAATTTAGATTCAATGCTTTTACTATTTAAGAAATATTAGTTTTTTTGTTTGAATAAAATCCCCAACCTTAAGACAATAATAATAAACACCACTTGGTAAATTGGTTGGATTCCATGGCACCGAGTGATTACCGGGTTCTAACTCCTTGTTGATTAATGTTTCAATTTCATTTCCGATGGAATTATAGATTTTCAATGAGATGAAATGCCTATCTGGAATTGCAAATTCAATAATAGTGACGGGATTAAAAGGATTAGGATAATTTTGTTTGAGAGTAAAAGAGGGTGTTACAATCCTTTCATTATTTACAAAAGTAGGATTTATTCTATCAACCCATGTCTGACCGCCGTCTGAGGAAACTATAATGACTGGGTTACCCATAGATCCGCCGACAGCAATTGCAAGATTAGAATTTACAAAAGCAACGCCTGAAAGAGTTTGATTTGTATTAGATACCCGTAATATCCAAGTATTTCCCCCATTTGTTGTTTTTAAAATGACACCATTATTACCGACAACAATTCCATTGAGAGTATCAATAAATGAAACACTTTTTAACAAAACAGCAGTATTGGAATTTTGTTTTTCCCATGTGTTGCCTTCGTTAGTAGTATGGAGAATAGTACCGTAACTTCCAACAGCAGTCGCATTGTTTAAGTTAGGAAAACTGATACCCAAAAGTCCGGCTGTAGAAGGAAGAGGAAGGTTTACCCAACTTCTCCCAGCATTAGTAGTTTTTAATATTGCCCCATTATCTGCTGAATAATTACCACCCACTACAAAAGCATTATTTGCACTTACAGCTGATACATTCCACAGAAATACGGTAGTTCCGCTTTGCTGCAAACTCCATGAGATACCGCCATCAGAAGAATGCGTAATCTTCCCATTGGAACCAACGGAAAAGCCATTATTCATATCCGCAAAACTTATGCCAGCAAGGTATAAAGGACTTCCCGAGTCAATAACATTCCAATTATCTCCGCCATCAGTAGTGCGAATTATTAGACCATTAACAGCCATCCCAGTATTTTCGCTTATAAAAAATACTCCACCCAGTTCTAATCCATTCATAGGGCTACTTAATACCTTCCAATTCAAACCACCATCGGTAGTCCGCACAATAGTACCAGCCCACCCAACTGCATAGCCAGTATTCTGATTAACCATTTTCACATCATTCAAATAATCAAAATAGGATACTTTGTTTTTTGCTTTATTTGAATTATTTCCACTTTCTCCGGCTTTTACAAATAATGGATTCAAGCATAAAGAGAGGATTAAAAAGATAGTAAATTTTCTCAATAGAACGCCTCTAAAGATATCTGAAAGAAAATACATAATTAAAACTAATCATACGGATAGTCTTGATTTGAGATAATTCCATACCATGATCAATCCATAGGCAACGAAGGGGATCATGGCCACCTTCAGCATAGTCTGATATCGAGGGAGTGCAAAGAAAACAACAGAGACAATACTAAAGAAGACAAAAAACAAGTAGAAATATTTATATCTATCGTATGAATAGCTATGGAATAAACCTAACAAAAATAAAGCTAATATCAATATAGAAGGAATTTTATAAAACAGATTCTCAGTTCTTTTATCGTCCATATTATAAACCCATAGCTGAAATAATTTTTGAAAACTAAGGCTGATTTCATCTCCGGGGTTGTTAGAAATAAAGTTAATAGCCTTATTTTGATAAAACCTGTTAGTTTCGTACTCGTAATCTGGTTTTTGAAAATGAGACAGACTTTTATCAAAGGTTTCATCGCCCCAGTAACCGACAAAATGATCATTATGACCTCTGAACAAGTTTAATCCAGTACTTGTGCTTAATAATGGGAAATGTTGAAATACGACATAGTTTCTGATAATCCATGGTGATAGTGAAATAAGAAGTGAAAGGTAAATTATTCCAAGCTTATTAATTCCTCCCCTTTTATAAAGCAGTATACTTATTAATAAAATAAAACCAATAAACTCAAATCTAAGGTAGATCATAAAAATGCTTACCAAAATAAAGTAAGCAAGCTTCAGGTAGTTCGTATATATCTTTCCATCTATTAATAAGAAAAGTAATATTAAGATACCTAAATGATACAAAGTTACGATATTGATATTACATGACGCATAAATAAACTCCGGGAGCAGAGCATAAATACATGCAGCAATGATACCTATATTTTTTGAAAACATGCGGCTGGTAAGGTAGGATAGGAGGAATGTATTTAACGCTGATATAATTATTTGAATAAGTAAAATTACTATACTTCTTATTATTTCATCGTTTATAAAGAAGAAAGGATAGAGGAAAGCAATATAACCAGGGGGCATATATGCAGATTTGAAGGGTTCTATCCCGGGTTTATATTTATATTTTAGAGAATCATTTTCGAAATAAAAAAGTGAATATCCATTCCCATGATTAATATTTTTTACTATCTCCCCATATTCATAATATTTCAAATTCTTTATATCAGTAACGGTTAGTAAAAAAAGAATTCGAACAACTAAGGCTATGAGAATAATTATAATTATTCTCTTGTTCTCATTTTTTATGTCTATTGTCACCAGATTCGAAGAGTATTATTTATAGAATTAGATTATAATGTAATTTAATATATTCTTCTACAATTTACATATTCTCCAAATTTCCCTATAATTCTCTAACCCCGTAATCAGTAGTTATCCAAATTGGGGTTATTTTACAAGAGTGGCAGGGCATCAAACATTATTATCCATGAAACACCTTCGTAAAATGATCACAAAACTTCTTGACATTTAACGGATATTTATTATTTTTGTAAGAAAAAAAGGCAATAATATATCGAGTTGATCTGCTACAAGGCATAGAAATTTAATGATTCTAGTTCTTTTGTAGCATTTTTGTGCCGATTTAGGGATATACCCTAATCGGTTTTTTCATTTATTGAAACTTTTAATACAGGAGTGATGTATATAGGGTAAATTTTGATACTATTAAATAGGCTGTGATTTAACATAAGAAGGAGTGCAACCATGAAAGAAATGAAAGCAAAGATGGATAATCCCTTATCTGAACTTATAAGCGATGATATCTATGAACTCTTAAATTCACACGGATTAATAGATGAAAAGTCAGTAAGAGATTTCCAGATCAGAAAGAGATTCAAACAATTAAGGGCAAGTAAGTACAGTGCCGGAGACGCGATTGATGAGATAAGGGGACAATATCCTTATCTGCAATTTGATACAATAAGAAAAATTGTATATCAGATAAATCTGCCTTTAGCAAAAGATAATAATAAAGCTTGACAAATCAGTTATGTAATTTTATTTTTAGATGACTCTTTCAGGAGGTTCTCCCCTGCCTTTTGATTTTAACGAGTCGGCCCAGTAATACCCATTACTGGGCTTTAATTTTATTTAATTTGGAGTTTATAGATGGCCAAGACCACAAAAAGAAGAACCGCTCATACAACTACAAAGAAAGCATTTGCTTCCCCATTTACAATTTACATGAATAAACAGAATTACTTTATATTAATAACGGCAACAGTTCTGCTTATAGTGGGGTACTTTGTAATGAGTATCGATCCGTGGAACAGCACGCCGGCTATTGTTATTTCTCCTATAATTCTTTTGATTGTATATATACTTATTGTTCCGGCGGCTATACTATACAAGAAGAAGGGTCCGGAGCAAAAGGCAGAGGGAGAAGAAGTTGCTTCTAGCAAAAGTTAAAGGAAACATTGTCTCTACGCAGAAAAATGAAAACCTAAGAGGACATAAGCTTTTATTGGTTCATCCGGTAGATCTGGAAGGAGAATATATAGGGGAGAAGGATATTATAGCGATAGATCTGATTGACTCAGGTATTGGTGATACCGTAATAGTCACTCAGGAGGGGGCTGCAGTGGTGCAGATTTTAGGGCACAGGAAAGCACCTGTACATTCAATAATAGTAGCAAATGTGGACGAGATAGATTTAGCATAAAACCTATTTTACGTGACT
>JARLHD010000307.1 GCA_031292435.1 Ignavibacteriaceae bacterium | reverse complement strand
TCCGAAATTGGTGCGGGAGATACATCCGCTACCTGATATTTTATTTTGTTGAGATATTGTCATGATATATCAGATATTCCGTTTTACTTTCCGGTTGAGGAAATGGGAAAAGGATTCAGGAGTGAAGCAATTTATTACTTCTCCTTTTGTAAGTCCAGCTTTTCTACCAACGGTAATACCATATTTAAGATAAGAGATTTCGGTAGTAGCGTGAGCATCTGCATTGATTGAGAATAGGCATCCTTTTTCACGTGCATAATAAATCCACCGCCAGTCGAGATCTAATCTCTTTGGATTGGAGTTAATTTCAATAGCGACCGAATTGTCAGCACAGGCATCGATTATTTTTTTAGAATCTATTTTATAAGCTTCACGAGAAAGAAGGAGGCGTCCGGATGGGTGTCCTAAAAGATCGGTATAAGGATTTTCGATCGCTTTTATAATCCTTGATGTCATTTCTTTTTCATCCAGATTAAACCTTGAATGGACAGAAGCTACGACAAAATCAAAATAGGGAAGAAATTCAACAGGATAATCGAGGCTGCCATCTGCTAATATATCCGATTCAATACCCTGAAACAATTTTATTTTATACTGATCTCTTAATTTATTAATATGTTCCTTTTGTAGTAAGAGTCTATCTTCCTTAAGACCATTAGCATAAGCAGCAGACTTGCTATGATCACAAACGACTGCAAATTGGAAGTTAAGCTTTATAGCTTCATTTAGCATAGTTTCGAGAGTATCGCGACCATCCGAATAAGTGGTATGCCAATGAAGAAGTCCTTTGAGATCACTAACAGTAAGATCAGAATTTTCCTTCAATTTTTTATCTTTAACTGTTAGGAATTCATCCTCTCTCATTTCCGGGATTACAAATGGAACCTTTAAGTTCCTGAATATCTCTGTTTCATTTTTACCGGACAGTTCTTTTTTGCCAAATGATTTCTGAATGAAACCGTCGCTACCGGTAGTTATGAGGAGTCCTTTAAAATAATCGGGACGATTTTCATAATAATTAATTACAACAGGAACATCATTGAAACCTGTAACATTGATTTTATTGTCTTTGTGAGTGAACTTAAGTTCAGGAGGGAACTCTTTAAGAAATGCTTTTTCATTTTTAATTAAAACAACGAAGGGAAGAGAAGAGAATACTTCCATTCCCCTTCTGAGTTCTCCAGTGACTTCAATTTTTTCAACTGAATCGAGTGCGCTGAACTTAGAGATTATAGAATCCGCCGATTCCATAGCCTTATTGATTAGTATATAATTTTTATTCCTTCTTATTTGAGCGATCTGTTCCGGGATAGATTTAATAAGGGTACCAGTAAAGCCCTTAATTTTATCAAGTTTATTATTCTTTACTGCATCTTCCAGCATGGAAATATCAGAGATAGAAAGATCATTGTATAATTGTTTCACCTTTTGGGGACCGAGTCCATTTATTTTCAATAAATCCGCTATACCCAAGGGCACCTGTTTACGCAGATCCTCATAGTGAGATGATCTTCCCTGATCGGCAAACTCATAAATAACTGCCTGAATGCTTTTGCCGATGCCTTTAACCTGATCGAGTTTTTTATCATTGATCATCTGGTTGATATCGGATTCGACGCCACGAATAGAATTAGCACCAAACCGATAGGCATTAACTTTAAATTTGTTCTCCCCGACAAATTCCATCATATCCGCAAGTTCTTTCAGTAATTTGATAATTTGATTTTTATCGGGCATTAGAAATTTCCAGTTATTATCTGCATCTGCAATATTGTGGAAGCAAAACCTAACAAGCTTCCGGCGAGAACCTGGTAAATATTATGACATTTAAGAAATATACGAGCCCATCCGATCAAAAATAAAATCAGGACAAAAGGGAGAGCGTTAAATCCATAGACGAAACAGACAGCTGCAAATGGTCCTGCCGCACCCATCATATGAGCACTTATCTTCCAATATTTATTTATAATAAGAATAAAAATAGTATTTGAAATATAACAAAACCACAGAGCGATTGAAACCAGATTTATCTGAGCTTTGATTAAAATGAGGATGCCGATTGAATAGAACAACACTGATATTATAAAGGGTAAAGTCCTTTCCTCTTTTATAGTTGCATCGGAGTTAACGATTTTACCCTTCTTACGCAGTATGAAGAAAAGAATTATAGGAAATGAAAATGAGAACGCCAATGCAGTAAAAACTGATAATAATATTTTATAGGGATCCGTTTCATACTTAAAGGCAAATAAGATAAAAAGGATTAACGCAAATGAAGGGGGGACGAACAGAGTAGAGATAATTCTTGCGATAAAGTGTTTATCATATTTCAGCATTAGTCAGGCTACATATTGGGGATTTAATAGTTCCTGCAAGTAATTAAGCAGGAGTTCCTCGACAGGGTTAAATTCACAGATGGACATTAATTCTTTTCTAATATGACTTGCATTATGCAGACCTTTCAAATAGCCGGTATAGAATTTTCTATGTTCAAGGACAGCTCTTTTTTCACCTTTAACTTCAACGGCAAGTTTAAGATGTCTGAGAGTAGTTTTAATTCTTAATTCTTCATCGATTAC
>JARLHD010000032.1 GCA_031292435.1 Ignavibacteriaceae bacterium | reverse complement strand
TGTCAAAAGCATCTTTGGTTTGAATAATAATACTTTCTTGTTCCTTGACCTTTTTCTCCAATAGGAGAATGTATTTGTCTTTAGGTGTCATTTCCGCCATAGCTCTTTTTCCTCTCCTGGGATATATTCTGTTAATAAACTTGAACCTACTGGACAGTGTAATACGAGGTGTCTATCCCTGGTGCTTCTAAGATGTAAAATCCGTTCACCTTTGAATATAATCTCATATACACTTCCAGCATATCTTATCTTCTCGTACTGTTTAGATTCCATACTGGTCATACCTATAATTTACTGCATCACTATAACAGGGAAATCCATTAAGAGGACAGTCCAGTATAGCCCATGCAACCTCACCATTAGTAGATATATCCTGTGCTAAGTACCAGTAGTTCTCTATACATAGAATTCCTATTAGCATATTTATCCTTTATATACACTTTCTATGAATTGTTTGATAATATCACCATGACATTCTGCTGGTTTACAATAGCATACCAGGTTAACACCTTCGGGTTCTCTTGCCATTTTAGCAATCTGATTCATTGCCTCTGCTACTTTATCATTAAATAGCATTTGCTCGGTTAACCATAATTTGTATTGTTCTACAGCTTCATGCCTGGTGTTACATTTATATTTTGCCAAAGTAGGACCATTCAAATGAGTGTAAGGATTCCCTAATGGAGATCCTCTACCTATCTGAAAATCCCTATCAGTTACTTTAGCATAGTGTTTATTTGAAATTGTTATTGTCATAATATGATTTGATTAAATTTGAATGTATCCATGTCTACGTTGAAAGCTATCTTGAATGGAGAATCATCCCTACCTTTCAATATTGATACCCTTCTCTGAGTTTTAGTTCTGTCACCTTCAATGGCTATTACAACATCAGCCTTCTGATTGAATGAGCCTGAACCTTTACCATCTCTCATAGACAATACTTTAGCTTTACTCACACCTTCTTTATCAGTAGTCTCAGCACCATCTTTACGGATATGATGAACACACATGATAATTGTTTCCTGGTTCTCGGCTAACTGCTTCAAGCCTTGTGCTAACTTTTGTTCAGCTTCAAGACCTTTTAATCCAGAGACATTTATATCATCAATGGTATCAATGATTACTATCTTAGGATTGAACCTGGCTACTAACTTCTGAATCTCTCCCAGGTTAGGAGTAGTTTTCAAATAGTGAATATGGTCGAATGCATTTGATAAATGATTTTCATGTGTCTGATAATGTTCAAGTACCTGATCCTTAGTCATATCATGTGCAATCTGAGTGAACCTTCTAAATAATAGAAGATTACTAAACTCAGTTGAGAGATATAGAATAGGGGAGAACTGAGGTATAGCAATAGCTATATTCTGCATTAGTGCTGTCTTATTTAAGCCAGTATCGCCAATGGTATTAACATAGTATCCTGGATAAATCCAGAACGGTTTATCAATCTGCCAAATATCCTGGAGATTGATTCCTCTATTTCTGAAATCTGTACGAGCAAACTTTACCATCTGCTTTTCCATATCCTTACCAGACACAATGTCAGCACTATAATCTTTGTTAGCATAGTAAATACAGGATGAACTACAGAACTGCTTCATAGTCTTATGTTCACAACCGAATTGATAACCCTTTTTATATATATCAGAACAATGTTTTTCTATTTCATATTGGTCCATACTTGGAGCATAACTTTTAATCATATCAATAACTCCACTGAGAGGAATACCAGACCTTCTCCAGCTACTTACCATTGCCATGATACGTTCATGCCTGGTTCCTAATTCTTCTCCAACTTTATACATTGCCTGGACACAAGTAACGACTTTAGAAGGTGAATCAAGAGATACAACCAGCTTATTATCAGTTCTTACTTCATTGCATATTAAGTCCTGGTACATAGGTTCAACAATCTGCTTCTTGAATTTCACATCTAATCGTGGAGTAGAAGCTAATTGTTTAATATCCTCTACAGAGAGAGTCTTTAATTCTTCCCAGGATAGGGGAGTCTTATACAAGCCACTCTTAGAATTGATAGTATATCCTACTCTGATGAGTCCAGCCTTATGATAAAAGACTGTATCAGCTTCGGGGAAGTAAGTATCGAGAGTAGCTTTAACAACCTGGTCTAAGTCTGGAGTAGACGTAAACCCAAATATTTCAGGTATCTGAATATGATAACCTGTACCAGAGAACCATATTTGTACCCAATCCTCTTGTAATTTCCAGGTATCGAACAGTCCTTCTACAAATACGATTGCTCTGTGGAGAGTTAATGCATCTGTATTTTTAGATCTATCAATATCGAATATGATAGAATCAAGTGTCATGTTACCGATAAAACCAGAAGCAGATTTACGAGTGCGTAAGTGATCCTGAATCCTATCATCAAAGGTGAATACAGACTTATAGAGTTCCTGTTTCATCTTTATACACTCAGTCATTCTGTCCAGTAATTTACTTTTCTGGACACAAGTGGACTGATGCCTCGGACCACCTACAGCAATCTCTACATAATGTGAACTCAAAATTTTCTCCTTTATATTTTTACAACTTTCCAGTAGTCCTCAACAGACTTTCTGCTAAGATCTAATTCTAATTTCAATCCATACTCAGCTAACTGATGTGGATTATTCTTTAATAGTCTAAAGCCTCTGTCATAAGTACCCTGGTTATGTTGTACGCAATGGAATAACTTTCCATACTCTTTACATTGCTCCAGATTATGATATGCTATGAACTGATCTTTCTTAGATGATAACCATTCGGCTATGATTTGTGGTACTGTCATATTATTCTTATAGTTAATTGTTAATAATAGAGGGAGAGTAGGTAACAATGACACTTAATGATTATTTCCGATGGCATTACTATCGAATTTCTGTCCATTAATTGTCCCTTGCT
>JARLHD010000306.1 GCA_031292435.1 Ignavibacteriaceae bacterium | reverse complement strand
GAACATATTACCTTCAATAACGGGTGAAGAATTTCAATTAGCTTTGGATGAAAATTTACAAAATTTGGCACAAAATAAAGCGCCAATTACAAGAGATCAAATGCAAAAGATTGTGAATAACGTTATAAGAAGATATAAAGTCGCATCGATGAAGACACAAGGATTTGGATCTCCATTTACATCATTTGAGGAAGGAGAGGAAGATTACAAATACCAGACACCTTATAAAATTATAAATCCTAATTTCGAGTTTGAAGGCGATGATGATGAGGAAACGGTTGTAGCAGAAAGACCGCGTAATTATAAATATATAAAATCCGGTTTCGATGATGAGGAAACGGCTGTAGCAGAAAGACCACGTAAATATATAAGATCCGGTTTCGATGATGAAGATGATAAAGATGAAGTAGGTGAGGAAATTGAAGCATACTTTAAGCCAAAAAGCGTAAAACAAGATATTAGTAGATATAAATCATTTATCGATACAATGCGAAATTCACCATTTGCTAAGAAAACACCTGAATTAAAACCATTGCTTTCAGAAAATGTATTAAAAGATGATTCATTGACGAGATTAATGCGTTTAGAAGGAATTCAAAGTATATTAGAAGAGCATAGATCGCAATTAAATCCAATAGTAATTAAAAGAGTGGAAAGTGAAATAGAAAGGGCTAAGGAGGCTGAGGCATTGGAAGAGCAAGAATTATTACATATTCCAGCAGAAAGATTTCAAACTCCACGTAAAAAATTTGAATCAACTAGAAGAGGAACCAATGCCTTAAAAGATCTTGACGATATTTCACATTCAAATACGTCCAGCGCTAATGATGAAAAGGAAGAGCAAGAACAGCTAGAACCTTCTTCAGCCCCTGTAAAAAACCCGACAAAATCTATTAAAGAAATGGTTCGTATTCAAGTTGTTTATGACGAAGTTATGGCGCATTTAGGTATTAAAAAGAAGAAGAAGGGTAAAAACGCGGGTCAATATCCACAGATGAATAATAAACAATATACGATCGCGGCAGCGCAGATGAAGAAAAATTTAAATATTCCTGGTTCTGTTAGTGATTATGTAAAAGACTACGGACTTGTTTTCGATAAGGATGGTTTAGCACAACGAACTACTACCATTACTGGGCGTGGTTTAACAAAATTACCATTTGGAAAGTATTTAATCGATCACAAAAAGTTAAAG
>JARLHD010000305.1 GCA_031292435.1 Ignavibacteriaceae bacterium | reverse complement strand
GAAGGCGGTTTGGATTATATACCAAGTATATATGACAGCAACCCAACTTTCCTAGGGACTGACACCGTCAACGGATATGTGATCGAACAGAAAAGGAATTATACTACACTAGGGTTAAGGACAAAATACGACAACAGAACTTCTCATCATTTTATGTATGCAGCGGGATTAAGTTACAGTAATACATTCGGTAGTGAGAATTTCAGGTTCTTCAATGATAACGGGAATGGTTTAATTAATTCTTCAAATTTTAAGGGTTATGATTTTGGAGCATTTGTTCAGACCGAATACCATCCTTACGAATGGACAAAACTTGATTTAGGCGTTAGATATGATATTCACAATGCCCCTTCAATTTCAAAAGACCTTACACAATTATCCCCCCGGGCAAAATGGTATATATTCATTGATGATTACAATGTATTTACTATCAGCTATGACAGGTTGTTTATGCCTATTAATATTGAAAACCTTGGAGCTGTTGCAACACAGTTTGGCAATGTAACCACGCCAACTTACCCAGAAAAAGATAATCTTTATGAAATAGCTTATTTAAGGAATTGGAAGAATGGTATAAATACAAAGTTAGCCGGATTTTATAAAGAGTCGACCCCGGGACTTGATGACCAGACTTTAGGTTCAAGCACTATCAGGGTAAGCGTAAATATAAACAGAATAATTGTGCGCGGTATTGAATTAGCGACCACATTTAATCAACAGGATTTCCCATTATCGGGTTATCTGAATGGTTCGATTATACATGCATTTGGAACGGGACCGGTAGAAGGAGGATTTCTTCCGCCGGATAGTTCAACTGCTCCTTTCGATCTTGATCATGATCTGCGGCTAACTTCAGTTATCGGGGCTAATTATCAAGCCGAAAACTGGTTTCTTAATTTGAACACCACTTATACTTCCGGATTAACAAACGGAAACGCAGATTATGTTTTTAAGACCGGATTGTTTGATTTCAATACCGGGGCACACACTGCACCTGCATGGATACTGAACCTTTCTTCAGGATATACTTTTTATGTTAATGACGGACATACACTTGAACCATCGATATATATTAATAACCTTCTTGACCATGCACATCTGATTAAGGGAGCATTTTTCAGCGGTGCAAGTTTTGAGGCAAGGAGAAATATAATGGTTAAATTAACCTATCATTTTTGAGAGATGAATTTTCTGTTTTATAAGGGACCATGATTATTGTTTAAAAGTGCATTTCTTCTTGTTATTATTATATCAAGCATTACTGCAGTTAATGCACAGCAATTAAGCACCAGGCAGCTTGATTCATTATACTATTCCATAGTCAGGATAAAGCGGCCTGACCTATTAAGAAATATTATCCGAACATTTAATGTGGATACTACTCATAAAAAAAGCTGCACAAGCTTATTTATTGCTGTAAAATTCCAATT
>JARLHD010000304.1 GCA_031292435.1 Ignavibacteriaceae bacterium | reverse complement strand
AGGGTAGTTTTCTTTTTAAGATCATTTATCATAGGGGACAAATATAAGGAATATTTTTGTTTGGAGTTAAGGAAGATGATATGGGGTAAATGTTTGCGGAAATAAGAAGAAGGATCGCAATCGGGCAGCGAGTTAGATAAGCAAAAGAATTATTAACATTACATTTTTAGTAACGTTACTCTTTTATTTAACAATGAATTATAGTATTATTAAATAAGAACAAATTAAAAGGATATAAAATGGCAAAATGGGATTTGTCTAGTCGTGCTTGTAAAACTACATGGTCAACTTTGATGACGTTAGATCAAATTGATGAAGTTTTTATTAATTCAGGAACTATTAAAATGGCGGATTTCGCTTTATGGAATCCAGCATCTTCTGCAGCCATACGTCAGGTTCAGGCATCAACGATTGCTAATCAGATGGACAATATTTTTCGAAATATTCGACATGATACTTATCAAAATGGAATCGACAACAATAAAGCTATCAACGACATAGTCGCTATATTAATCGTAGAAGATAAAACAATTAGCGATCTAGCGGAAGTAATAAATTCTGATTATATATTTTTTTAATATGGAGAAGTATGATTAATAAATTACTTAGAAATAGTTATATATTTTTATTTATAATTCTATTCCCGGCATTGGTATCGGCGCAAGACAATCAAGAAAATAAATTGCTTTTAGACTTTATAAGCAATTTCATTTCAAATCATAAGACCTTAACTGTTCCTAAAGATTCGCTTAATAAAATTGTTTCAGACATATACTCTGATATGATCAATAACACCGAAACTTTAAATAAGACACTATATACCTATGTTATTGATAATTCAAGTATCAGTTTTCTAAAAGATTTAAATCTGAAATTTAAAACCTTTAACTTCAAAGATGATTCAAACAAAACTGCTCTTGGACTTAGTTATTCTTACAATAAGGATATTCAAAGACATTTAATTAACCAAGACTCTTCAGGAAGTACCGGAATTAGTTTTACCTTTGGTGCAGAGGGCAATGTTGCAATGGATAAAGATATAAATCCTGATAATTTTCTTGATACAAAATTATCATTCCATTATTTTCTTTCTCAGGGAGGAACTATTAAGACTGATGAATCAACCGCAATTTTATTAAATAATTTAGAAGATGAAGCAGCTAAGATAACAGATAAACAAACTCTTACTATTAGCCCATTCTGGTTACAATTCCGAACACTGATTAACCAAAATCTTTCAACTCAATTTTATTATGATTTTTCGCTAAATGCTTCTTTAGAATCAAATCAGGATTTTAGTAAGAAGCAGTATGTTTATGGTACTCAATTTGGTTTTGACTTAAAGGCGTGGAATCCAAATTCAACATTAGCGAATTTAAATATCTTTGATTGGCCGTTTTCAATTATAAGAGTATTTACGGGTTGTGATAAAAATATTTCTCCAAGAGGCTCAACAATTCCAACAATTTTAGCAGGTGTTGATCTGATAAATCCTCAAAATGATCCTATTCGGGCTGAAATTGAGGCGCTAAAGACTTACCCTCGTTTCAGATTTGAATCATCTTTTAAAACTCAAATTTCCAATTCTTCCTGGTTCACAGCAAATTTTCGTTATTATAAAGAGATAAATGCTCCTAAAGTAGTATCGAATGCTAATATTGATGAGTTCATATATTTTACTTCAGCATTCACCTTATCAAACGGTTTATATTTCAGCTATACAACAGGAAAATTGCCATTTGATATGAAAAACGAACAAGTATACAGCCTGGGTTTCCAATATAAATTTAATTAGAAAGAGTTCATAAAATTCCTTTGAATCACAATGGTCTAAATTTTAATCAATTTTTTCTTCCAATAAACAAAATTTATCATAAAATCAAGGAGGTCATATGGCATTCTCTCAAGAAACAAAAGATAAAGCATATATACGTGCTGGGGGTAAATGTGAATGTACCCGGAAAGTCTGTTCACATCATACTGGAAGATGCAATGCGAGACTAGCAAATGATTGGCACGCCCATCATATTACAGCAGTGGCTTCTGATGGTCCTGATTCCTTAAGTAACTGCGAAGCACTTTGTATAAAGTGTCATAAGAATACCCAGTCATATGGAAGATAATGAAGGGCTTTGATTTTTTTAAGCTTCTAAATTCTTTAAACATCAAAGTAACTACATCCGGAATTTACATCTATCGTATGGTTGCCGGTGATAAAGCGACAGGTAAAAATTTCACTAGCATTAAGAAAATGATTCTTCTTAAGTAATCATTATATTTAGAGTCAGCCGGTTTAAAGCCGGCTGACTAAATATTAGTAGAATATTAGAGGACGAGTTTGAAGGCGGTGGAGAGGATGGTTTCGAGGAGGCCTTCGAAGAACTTGTCGAGATCGGGCTGAGCGAGTCCTGTATCTTTGAGGAGAAGGAGTTTGGCTACTTCCCTCTTCCCTTTTATAAGCCAGGATAATTCATCGGTTGACAGCTTCCCTTCTGCAAGGAGAGTTAACCAACGCTGGACATCATCTTTGACGGCAGTGAGGAAATCTTTTGAGTCTTCGACCGCTTCTTCTTTTATTTCATTCCATTTATCTGCGGCAAATGTTTCGACATTAGTAATGAGCTGAATCCAAAAATCCACAAATGTTTTCATTGAGTACTCCGGGTTAGTTATTTAATGGTTTTCGTTTACGGTTCTCGAAATCGATTATGGTGTTGAAGTCGGAGGCGATTAGGAGTTTGACTTCGGAAATAAATGTACCGCTAAGTTGAGTTTTTGATTTCCAACGATCAAGGAGACCGAATAAGGAACTGCTGTTAGGGTCGCGGATGATTTCCCATTGCGCTATTGTTCCGGTGTTGTTGGGAATGGTTTTGGAGTACTGATATGCGATTTCGACATTTAGTTTAAGTGAATCGATCTCGGATTGATGGTCTGAATAATTATCAGCGGCTTTGCTGATGAGGTTTAGGGCATCGGATTTAATGGAAAGCGACTGGTCGTATGCGACCTGATTGAAATCTGAGACAGAGGCACAGCCGAAGAAAAAGAGAAATAAGAGCGGGAACAGGAGCCTGAGCGTGAAAGTTTTCATATTAGTTCTCCATTATTATGTTGTTAATACCTCCGAGGTTAAAAAAAACCTCCGAGGAAAGTTGTCTTTGATTAAATACCCCGGAGGTTTAGGAAAACCTCCGAGGGAATGATTTTAGTTCAGGCAGACCCCGGAGTTAGGATACCGGGGTTTGGTTTCTAAACAAGTAGTTAAAAGAGATTTAGAATTATCAGTTTGAATAAGATCATGTTCGATCTCTATTTTTTTCCGGTTCCTGGCTACCCATGATTTAAGAACCCGGAGAATCCGTTTTTTAATGTTGTAAACGTCTTTTTCCATAATGCCAAGATTTTTGGCAATGACATTGGATTTATATCCCTTAAATATTTCATCGAGAACGCAAAACTCTTCAGGAGAATCTTTAAATAATCCATAGGCAATTTTTTCAAATTCTACGAGGTCAATTTCCTCCCTTATATTCTTTTCTTCAAAAGGATAAATGATATACTGATCGGGAAGAGGAATCTCATCGTCAGTTTCTTCATCTTCATCATTATCAATTTCAAACACTGAAATTGGAATAGGAATAAATTTCTTTTCCTTTTTAATGAGATTAGAGACCTCGGTTCTTATTCTTGAATAGAAAAAAGAAATGAGTGTGTTTTTATCCGGGTCCCAGTGAATATCATCAGCCAGTAATTTTAAGGATACTGAAGAAACAATGTCGGTGGAAGTAACATGGCGAGCAAATTCATATTTAGACTTTTGATATAAAAGTCTTCTTGCAAAAGAACGGAATTCCCTTTTAATTTTTTTATTCGAGAGCAGAGCGGAAAGAAGAACACGGACGTCAGACCCATTACTATCAGGCATAACTGCATTCCTATTTTATTTGTAGAATATTATTAAAAGAACACCCGTTAAGAAAAAATAATTTAATGTTAAAAACGGTACCTTAAATAATACGTTCATATTTAATCTATTGACTTTGAACAAATTTTTTACATTGACTGCCATAAATGAAAGACATGACCAGAGAAACAAGAGTAGCGGACGAAAAGACGATACCAATTACATTTAATCCGACGAAAGTAAGGTAGAGACCACCACCGATGCCAAGGGAGCCAATGAGAAAAGCAAAAACGAGACCCAGGAAAGATTTCCAGATATTGGAAGTAAGGAGCTTTTTTTCGAGAGCAATGCGATGAGAGGTTTGCTTTTCCGCCTGAGCAACAATACGATCAGCGAGACCGGGAACTACAGAATTATAATTCCGCAGAATTTCCGGAGGAGGCAGAAAAGCAGCAATGACAGAATTATTTTTAGGACAATTAAAAGGATTATATCCCTTTGGTCTTTTGGGCTTCATTTAATTCCTCATGGATAATTTTAATAGAATTATGATAATCCAAACCGACAGCCTGCCAGTCATTAAGGATAGGGCTGCCATTCTGAGCAGCCGGAAGTGTAATATCATCGAACAAGCCGGCAATATCGAAGCATTTGGCAATTCCCTGAAAGAATGGGGACGGTTTTTTAATATTTGAATCAGTACTAGTCATAATAATTAACCTCCGAAAAAAAAAGTGACCCTCTATATATAGTAGTTCCAAAAAAATATTTTTAGCCATCCGGGATGCCGCGGCGAAAAATTAAAAAGTAGAACTACTATATGTATAGGGTGTAATTGAATATGGAGGCGCCGATTCAGAGACATCCTTAAAAACAAAATCCCCATTGCGGGGACAGAATAAATCATTCAATAACTAAACAGAGGTTACATTATGGGACGATTAGTTGATCAGATCCTTGGTTCCGCAAGCGGGCTTGTTGGGAGCAAGCTCGTATTCAGGAACAATGTTTCCGCTAATATTATAGCGAAGAGACCTAAAAAGCGGACATCGCCACCCAGTGCAGCAGAGTTAGCTTTCAGGGCTAAATTTGCATTGGCAGGAAAAGTAGCAAGAGCTATTAATTCAATAGCAATCTTAAAGGGAGTATGGCCGCACAATTCCAAAGGGTTAAGCAAATTTAATGAGATATTCCAGGCTAACTATAAGCTCATTAACTCAGTTGCTAATTTTGGAACAGTAAACGTAGCCCCGGCATTCGGATTTGGAACAGCCAATCCGGTAGTAACAGCCGATGCGACGAGCGTGCACCTGGTAACAGATCCGCTTGGAGTAAACGTAGGTATTGACACCAGCGTAGAGAAGATCGTTGTAGCTGTAGGAATTGTTGTACTGTTAACCCCGATAGCAGAAGGTACACCGGCAACATCAGTAATAGCATTCAAGACATTACAAGGTAATCTTGATCTTATTAATAATGTTGACCTAACAGCTAATTTAAGCGGATCAGAGCTGACAATGTACGAGAGCTATACAGACCGGAAAGTCTTTGCCTGTTTATTAACAGTGGATGATAGCGGAAAAGCAGTCCGTTTTTCAAGCACAGTTCATAGCTGATCAGAATCAGCGGAATAAACGGTACAGACCGACAATACCCCTGCCTACCCGGGCAGGGGTATTTTTTTAATACCAGCCGAAAGAATCCAAAATCAAGATTAGAATCTAAACTGAAAAAAGAGAAAGCCTGAGTAAAGAGATAAAGAGAGAATGAATTTACAGTCTTGAAATAGACTCATAACAGTCTATTTAAGGCAGAAGAACAGACTCACGGCAGTCTCACAACAGTCTTAAAAGCACCAATCGACTACCCCAAAAAAGGTCTTCAAAATACTTACGAACCGATATTTAGATTTTAGCCATGAAAGAGGAGACGGCAAAAAATCTTTTTTTGGAACTACTATTAATATAGAGGCACATGTATAATTGATAACGGAGTGAGAAATGGGAACGAATATCAATACCAGTTTCGGGAAGGCATTTAATACTGTAATTAATGGATTTGAGGGGAAATACGGGAATGACAAAGATGATCCCGGGGGTGAGACATACAAAGGGATAGCGAGAAACATTAATAAGGACTTTGAAGGATGGGGAATAATTGACAATCTAAGGGGAGACAAGAATTTTCCCGGAGTGTTAGAGGGCATCAATTTATTGCAGACCTACGTAATGGATTTTTACAAAATAAATTACTGGGACAAATTTCTGGGGGACAAATTGGGAGAAAAGAGCGGACTGGAGATGTTTGACCAGAGCGTGAATTTAGGGACAGGGAGAGCGATTGAGCATTTGCAGAGAAGCTTAAATATCCTGAATAACCGGCAGAAGCTGTATGGAGATATTAAAGCAGACGGAGCGATGGGGAATATAACTTTGGCGGCTTATCAAAACTGCTGTTTGAAGCAGGGGGAGAATTTACTTGTGAATGTATTAAATATATACCAGGGGAAATATTATATAGAGCTGATGGAAAATAAAGAAGAGTTTGAAAAATTTTACGGCTTATTGAAGCGCGTAACAGTTAACTAATAATAAATTAAGGAGAAAGTATTATGGCAAGACTTATAGGCGGCATTTTTGGAATGGTATCCGGGAAAGTAGGGGACGTTGTATACAGAAGAAGATTTGGAAAGACGATCGCTTGTGCGCTTCCAAGTAAAAGAACAACACCATTATCCGAACGAGAGATAGCGCTTCGAACAAAATTCGCCTTTGCGGGAAAAATTGCAAAGACGATTAACTCAATCGAAATACTAAAGCATTTCTGGAAGCCAAATAAATCGGAGCAAGGAACGAGCTGTAATAAAATATTCAAAAATAATTACAGAATGATAGAGGTAAAAGATCTATCGGGAGAAATATCAGTCGTTCCAATGTATGGATTCAACTTAAATAATCCTTCAATAACAATAGGTGAAACAAACATATTGATAGAATGCCAATCATTGAGGGGGTGTATCCTGAAGGATAAAAAGCGAAATAAATATATAACGGCGGCGGGAATTATAGTATTAAGAAATCCTATTGTTGAAAGCCGGGCATTATATGAAATAATACCCTTCAAATCAGAAATGCAAATATTGAATATGAAAAATAACCAGAGTTTTAATTTTCAATTCACGGGAGCACAACTTACTTTATTTCAAAGTTATGCTGTAAAGAAAGCATATGCGGCATTTATAACGACAGATGAAAAGGATAATCCGATAAAACATTCAGTAACATTTTCAAGCGGAGAATAATTAGTCCATAAAGAACAATCCTCCTTACCTGCCGGAAAAGTCCGGCAGGTTAATTTTGTTTTATAAGGGACGGAAGTACGAGGACAATAATTAGTTGGAATAAATAATGCAGTTGGATTAAAATTCTTTATGGAGATTAATAATGTCGAAGCGATTTACAGACACAAATATATGGGATCAGAGCTGGTTTTTAGAATTATCGCCTGAGGGAAAGAACATCTGGCAGTTTTTGGAGAAGAGCTGTGACTGTGCGGGGATCTGGAAGATTGACATACCTGAGATGAGGAGGAAGATAGGCTGCAAGAATATCGACCTGGCAAATTTCCTGGAAGAAGTTAACAAGGATTATAATAAGCTGACAGGTGAAGAGGTGAAGCGAAACAGAGTTATGTTAATTGCGAGCGACACAAAATTATGGATGACGGGGTTTATTTCATTTCAATATGAGAAAGGGAGAACGGGGGTTAGTGCAGCGATACCAGCGATAAAGGGAGCGCTTAACAGGTTAAGGGAGGACGATATTTATGAATATGCAATGAAGGAAGGGTTTGTAAGGATAAAGGGAGAAGTAAGGGAAATGCCGAAGGATGATAATGTTACCATTAATGATAATGATGATATTAATTCTTCTGATCTTATTGATTCTTCTGATATAAATTTTAAGGGCTGCAGAGGGTCTGCAAGGGACAAGGATAAGGACAAGGATCAGGACCAGGAGGTTTTAAAGTTTGAGGAGTTAAATAAGGAAGGAGAAGAAGGGATTAAAGTTCACAAGGAGCTGGAAAGTGCAGAGGGGCTTTTTGTGCGTACGTGGGGAAAGCCGAACAAACTTGCTGAAGAAGTGAGGATTGTGAATGAATATATTATCAAGTATGGGTTTGATGCAGTTGAATTTGCATTCCGGGAGGGGGTAAAGTATAATAAAATGAGTCTTGCCTACGTGGATGCTATATGCAAGAAGCGGAAGGAGAAAAAGGATCTACTTGAGAGCAAGGAGCGTGAGAAGAAGAAACTGCATGAGAGCATGTTAAAATCAGAGGAGGAACGGAAGAGCGGGAAATGTTTGACGCTGGTGAAGGATTGTTATGAGGGAATGAGGATGAGGAATTCTATTGAAAGTGAAAGTAACTAAAATGGGATATCAAAATTCTTTTATTAAAATTATTTAAAATAGATTTTTATATAGAATATACCTATTAAAAAGAAGTATATTTAATTGAATAATAAACTTCTAAAAATAAGAGGAGCGTTCTAATGAGATATTTTTTTGGTATAATATTATTATTTACATTAGCGAGTTGCGCTACCATGAATACGAGTGTCGGTAAAGATTTCAAAGATGATCAGATTAATAAAATACAAAAAGATATTTCAACCAAAGCTGATATTTTAGAATTATTCGGGGAGCCTTATTCTAAAAGAATTAATTCTGACAATGAAACCTGGACATATTATTATCAAAGGATTAAGTCAACCGCTCAATCTTGTTTAATTATAACCACAGCTAAAGCGGAATCAGAAGTTAAAAGTCTCGAAGTGAGTTTTAGTAAAGAAAAAGTTTCAGACTATTCATATTCTTTCCAACCTTTTTCAGGAAGTAAGGCTACTAGTATAACGGAGCCATAAGGATATGGCAAAGAATACTTTAGAACTTATTGAAAGCAAACCACTTAAATGTGTTTTGCTTTCAATAAGTTCTTTGGGGATATTTAAAACAACAATAACGTAATTTAGAGGTGTTATATTTGTATATATCTAAGTATATTTACAAACGATAAAAGTGCAAATGTTTAGGAGATACTATGATAAAAATATTTTACTACTTTCTTTTAATAATTTCTTTTATTGTTGTTTCTGGTTGTAATAAAAGCAGCAATAATCCTACTACTCCCGCCTCAACTACTTCTGATCCTGTTTCAGCTTTTAGTTTTTCGGGCAGTAATTTAACCCCATCAACAATCACTTTTCAAAATACTTCTCTTAATGCCGATAGTTACGCATGGGATTTTGGAGATGGAACAAGTTCTTCACAAGAAAATCCATCAAAAGTATATAGCACTGTAGGTACATATACTGTTATTCTTAAAGCCACCGAGAGCTCTTCTGGAAAATCAAACCAAATAAGTCACGATATAAAAATAGTTCCAGGATCAGTCTATTTACAGAAAGTTACTGTAGCTCTATTTCCATATACTGATAGTAATGGTAATCCATGGGAATTATTAAGAAACCCCTATTTATATTATTCAGTTATCGATTCGGTAAGAACAAACAAATACACAGCACCATCCTATTTTGATGTAGCTCCTTCAGGTCTGCCAGTAACTTGGACAGTATCTCCTGAATTGCAGTTCTTAAGTTGGAATAAAACTTATTTTATTGACTTATGGGACTATCAGCTGGTAGGCAACAATAAAGAAATTGGAAATACACTTGGATTCAGAATCAATGATCAAGTAAATGCTAATTATCCGACAACTGTAACACTTCTAAATACAAGCGGTTCAATGAAGGTTATATTAACTTTGGACTGGAAATAAAAGATTAAAGCCGATAGTTAATTGCTGCTGGCTTTAATACTTCTAAACAACATATCTCCAATTAACATCATTAAGCTCGGCTAGGATTTTAAAAACAACGAGCACAAGATAACCCCTTTAATTGGATTGGTTGTGTTTTGCTTTCAATAAGTTCTTTGAGGATATTTAAAACAACTCAGAGTTACAACACCTCGGAGTGCCGATGGTTGTGTTTTGCTTTCAATAAGTTCTTTGAGGATATTTAAAACAACTTAACAGTTACTGAAACCCGGAGCGTAACAGTTGTGTTTTGCTTTCAATAAGTTCTTTGAGGATATTTAAAACAACACCAGATCCAAGGTTGTTACCGACACAGAGTTGTGTTTTGCTTTCAATAAGTTCTTTGAGGATATTTAAAACAACCAGTTCTTCAATCGTTCCTGCCATCATGTGT
>JARLHD010000031.1 GCA_031292435.1 Ignavibacteriaceae bacterium | reverse complement strand
GCTGATCGTGCTGACCTTTAAATGAGGCATATTTATCTCTGTTAGCTGCATGATTTTTCCAGGGCTGCTTATCATTTATTACTACTTTATGAGCTTTATATAAGTCAAGCTTACCATATCGCGCCGGCAAAGTAGAACTGCTAATCCAGCGTCCATTCTGGTTATAATAATAATGATGTGTCGGAACATTATAGTAACCCTCAACATCCGGGAAGTAATAATTTTCGACATAATCATAGCCGGTGGGTCCCCATACCGGTTGACTATCCAGGTTAATATTAACATGCACCTGTGCATCTAAAGCAACTGTAAATAACAGGGCTACGATTAGAACAAGAAAATAACGCATAATATCTTTTCCTTAATAAATTTTACTTCCCAATAAAGACAAGATAAACGTAAAACAATGTGACTTAAATTATTGTACAGTTAAAATACAATTTACGAACACCGTTTTATTTCCTTCTTTATGATGTTATCAACGTGATACCAGTCAAATCTGCCTTACCGTTTTTAAGGAATTCGTAAGTCATCCGATCTGCTTTACAGTCAATAAACCGGATGCGTTTCAAACTTTTGTTTTTAAAGAAAGTGTTATTAAGGGTTGCATTCTGAAATGTCACCCTAGTAAATTCGCAGTTTTCGAAATAGCAGTCCTCCAATATTCCGGTGAAAACTATATCGGCAATCTGTGAATTAATAAAAGAGGTGCGGTTCCAGACGGCATTCTCAATTGTATTTTTCCCGAAGTCACCAGATTTAACTACCACACCAGTAAAATCGACGCCGGTGAAATCGCAACCATATATATAACTTTCTGAAAATTCAGTTCCTGTGAATTTGGCTCCAGAGAAATTGCAGCCGTTAATATAACTTTTTGAAAATTCAGTTTCTTTCAGTGTACATTCCTTAAATAGAATGTTGTTTAAGTGAGAGCTCTGAATATGGCTGCTATTGATATTGGAACCTGAGAAGTCACAGTTATCAACATTATTACTTTTGAGAAGAAGACCCGATAAATCTGAACCGATAAACAAACAGCGCTGCATGTTAGAGGAATTGAATTTTTCATGCAGGTTTTTCAAACCGGAAAAGTCAGCGTCGACCCAATTCCCGCGTGACATATCCCAGCTAAGCTTATTCTTCTGCGTTCCGGATGGCAATTCAGCTGATTGCTTTAGCAAAGGTTCAACAGGTGCCATTTCTGCGGCTTCAGATTGCATGCTTTCTGAAAAATAGTTGAGGTCAACACCCAGAATTTCAGCCATACTGTTAAAAGTAATTATGTCCGGCATCGATTCTCCGCGTTCCCATTTTCCGACTGCCTGTGAACTGATGAACAGACGCTGAGCAAGCTGTGCCTGAGAAATATTTAATTTCTTTCGTGCTTCGGCAATTTTATTGCCAATAATCTTAGTATTCAGCATTAGTACTATCTCCTTATTTTATTTTTTTTACTCTACAAAAATATCCGGATTCATTCCTGAGGTCAATAGAAATGCTGATACTTTTGGTTGTAATTGCGCTACTTATTGTTGTTATTTGACAACTAATAGTAGTATACGTATAAATTGTACTGAAATATTTTCTATTACCAATCTAAAAAGAACTAATCCATTTATCATCCTTATGCCTTATTGAATTCTAATTTCAGTGAATTTATATTTATGGAATATGATATGCAAACCCTATTAGATATTATCAGATTTGTGACCAGAGATGATTTATAGTAAAAATTTTCTGCTTATTTAATTGTATATACCATATAAAAACAGAAGGAAATATAGCAAGTGAATTTTCGGAAAACCTAATCGATACAATCCGTGAACCATTAATTGCTCTGGATAAAGATTTAAGAGTAGTGAAAGCCAGCCGTTCATTCTATGACATCTTTAAGGTTGGTGCCGAAGAAACAATTGGGACACTTATATATGATTTGGGAAATCACCAGTGGGATATTCCTAAACTAAGAGAACTGCTTGAAACAATACTTCCCGAAAAGAAATCAATTGATAACTATGAAGTTGAACATGATTTTCCTACTATCGGTTTGCGAATTATGCTTTTGAATGCCAGAAAAATTAAACGAGGATCAGGTACAGAGCAGATAATTCTTCTATCAATTGAAGACATCACCGAGCGTAAATGGGTAGAAGAAGAAATTAAGTTAATAAACGAACAACTTGTAACACTTAATTCTGAAAAAGATAAATTTTTCTCAATAATTGCACATGATTTGAAAGGTCCTTTCCAGGGATTTCTGGGATTAACACAAACATTGGCTGAAGAAGCAACCAGTTACTCACCGGAAGAATTTGCTGAAATCGGCAAGGAAATGTATAAAACAGCAAACAGACTTTTCAAGCTTTTAAGAAACCTACTAGAGTGGGCACAAATGCAAAAAGGCTCAATTAATTTTGAGCCGAAAGAAATTTCACTGAAAAACATGATTGCTGATAATGTGGAAATTATAAAAGTGCGCAGCAAGAAAAAGTCAATTACTGTGATAAACACAGTCATCAGCAACTTTAAGGCATATGCTGATGAAAATATGATAAATTCGGTTTTGCATAACCTGTTATCAAATGCAATTAAATTCACACATAGAAATGGCACGGTTACAATAAAAGCAGATAATACTATAGAGCAAACGGTACAAATATCGATAAACGATAATGGCACTGGAATTAAAAAGAGTATACAGGATAAATTATTTAAGGTTGGAGAAAGGACGGGATCCGATGGAACAGAAGGTGAACCAAGCACCGGTTTAGGATTGCTGCTTTGCAAAGAATTTATTTGATAGAACAGGGGTAAAATTTGGGTAGAGAGCGATGCGGGCAAAGGGAGTACATTCTATTTTACACTTCCATCGAATGCATGATGATTTTTCAGTTTTTCAGGCAATGTAAAAATTGAAACTTACAAACTGATATAAAATAATAATATTTGGATGGATCACTTATTAGCCTTAAGACACATTGTCGTAAAAATATTTTGCACAGATTAATCTTAGAAATATTCCCAATAAGAAAAAGCCAATGTTTTTATGTCGATTTTGTACCCAAAAACTTTAAATGTCAAGGAGAATCCATATAGTCAGGATGAAATTGCAACAGCCATTAAAAAAGAGCAATTAAAATACTATAAGGCCTTTGATGAATTGGATGAGGGAATTGCTATTGTAAATTTTGAATGGAAATACATTTATGTTAATAACTCGTTTGCAAGCCAATTGCAGTCAGTACGCGGAAAATTTATTGGGAACACAATATTTGAGCCTGTTTTTGTATGCAAATCAATTTTATTATTTAATTGGGTTTGTAAAAATGTACTCCTAAATCGTTTACCCCTGACAATTGAAACTTATTATAAATTCTCTGATACATCAGAGCATTGGTTTAAGGTTCATGTCTCACCGGTTCCTGAAGGAATATTTATCCAATCACACGATATTTCAGAATATAAATCAACCGAAAAACGAATTAAGGAATTGAAAGAGCTTTCAGAAAACCGTTTGACGGAATTGAATGCGATTATTGAATCATTTCCGGAGGGGATACTTATAGGCAATCATACGGGAATAATCCAATGTAATAGCAGAGCACTCAGCCTGCTTGGATTTGAATCTATTGAGGATTTTAAAGGGGGTTTAAGTGTATTACCACAAAAAATAAATGCACGACATCCTGAGACAGGTGTTCTTTTTATTGAAGAGAATAGCTTATTGGTAAGATCATTAAATGGGGAAACCGTTGAAGAAAATATTCTTTTTACTAATTATAAAACAGGTTTAGACACAATAATCCGCTGCGCAAGTGCACCAGTGATACGTGATGGAAAAATAATATATGCGATTATTGTTGAATCAGATATTACTGAAAATAAACGATTGGAGAAAGCTGCAAAGGCTTCTCTGAATGAGAAAGAAATACTTCTCCGGGAACTTTATCACCGGTCAAAAAATAACCTGACTGTTATATCATCTTTACTATCCCTGAAAGCTTTGGAGTTAAAAGATAAAGAAATGATAGCTATACTAAACGATATGACAAACAGGATAAGGACAATTGGAGAGATACACGATTTGCTTCACAGGTCCAATACATATGAGCAGATTAATTTAAATGAGTATATCAGCCAGATTGTCAACCGGTTCTTAGACAGTTTTTCTGACAGGACTGACAAGATTATATTAAAGAAAGAAGTTGAGGATGTACATGTACATGTAGATACAGCGATCTCCTGCGGACTTGTTGTTAATGAGCTGCTTACAAATTCATTCAAATATGCTTTCCCCGGAAATATGAAGGGAGAGATAGAGATTAAACTACTAAGAAATGATGATTTAATAGAGCTAAATGTCCGGGATAATGGTATCGGGTTTAACGAGAAAGAAATAGCTGAAGGCAGGCTGGGACTTAAAATATTTCATCTGATTGCAGAAGGGCAATTAAATGCGGAGACCGATGTAACAACAAATAATGGGGTATCAGTCAATATGCGTTTTAAGGATGATCATTATATACCCCCCCCTGTTTCCAAAACGGTTTTTTAGAAGCAATTAGAGTATGGAGGAATGGAATTTCTTTTTCACATACTCAAAATATTCAGGTTTCATTCCTGTAGTATCGTTATTTATTACAGGCAAAAGCATGGGTTAGAATTTTTAAGTATTTTCCCTGAAAAACTTTCTCCCGGCAGGTGTTGAATTTCTGAATACAACTTTGAAACATCATTCCGAGGAATATTGCTTAATGCCGATTTTATCACAGGTGATGTCATAAGCGATTTTCTTCAAACACACAATTTTTTAATATTTAATATAATGTTAATCTAATCAATAAGAAAACATCTAATGAGTGTCATCAATG
>JARLHD010000303.1 GCA_031292435.1 Ignavibacteriaceae bacterium | reverse complement strand
GAGCTGATAATAGATTTGTCTTAAACCGGCATCTGCCTGCTGAAAAGCTGCAATCTCATCAAAGAAAAGGTCTTTTGCTTTGATGGAATCATTCAGCGGATTGTTGGTGTCTTCTGTTTGTAGCTTATCGTCCTTGAGCAGCTTATGATAAGGTTTGGCAGGGAAAAGAAGCGGAGAAAGAAACAACGTATCAATGATATTTGTATCCTCAAGGCCAGCATAAATGAGGGCATTGCGAATGTATTTCAAATCATGATTGAAGATATTGTGACCGCAGACATATTCCGACCCATAAAGAAACTTGGCGAAGTCAACCATAGAATTGGAGTGAAATGAACTGCCAACGCCCTTGATACCGCCGATATCAAGTATTTTTCCACTTTTCGGTTCAATTTCGGTATCGATAAAGACGATGGGTTTCAGGTTCGTTTCCTCCTTTTAAGACTAGTTGGTGTAGCGAATGATGAAGAGTTTAACCTGATAAATGCTGTAATCAAAATTTGCATTCCCAATTTGGACTAGGAATCCCAAGGGAAAGGTGAATTAGAAGCAGATGATTAGCATAACGGGTATATGGATAATGGGCAGTTCGCAACTTGTCAGAACTCGTCGGTTCATAAACATAATAGGAATTTAGTTTGACTTCTCCATGTATTTATTACTCGTCAGTTAATCCAAGATGTTTTAGAGTCTGCGCTGCTGTTTGTTCAATCGTAGTATTCATTATGTCGGACCTTCCTGATCCAATTTTTCAATATAGCACGCAACACATACTAATAATTTAATTTCATTGCAAGACATTTCATATGGTTTAATAATTACCCACTTCTTAGCAAATGCTTCCGAAAAATATTGAGCCTGTTCTAATCCCCATTTATAATTATCACTATAATTATTATCTTCTGTCAAATAAGAAAATATTTTTTCCAACTGATAATGTACACCATTATGCATTTTTTCTGGTTGTGCATGAATAACATCATCCAGTATTTCTGCCCTTAAATTGTCATCCAAATTTTCGACTGCATCACATACCACAGGAATTTTCTCAATTAACTCATTGTGAAACTGCTTCACTGCTTTTTTATTATTTTCAACTGTATTTATACATTCCAAATAATTAATTGCTTTTTCAATGTCATAAGCTTCTTCATATCTAGATGTAAGTATTTTTAATATTTCTCTAAATATATCAATGGGTTCCTGAACTCGATTTATTTTTTGTCTTCTCCACTTGCTCTTTTCCTTAGCCACAGCATTCTCTGCCCATTTTGTTGCTAAACTAATACATTCATATCGAGATTTAACATATTCTTTTAGTGTTGCAAATGATAATCGCAGATCTAATATATCATCATACATATTAGAATAAATACGTACACCAATTGCATCTGGTATCCCATGTAATCCTCCTACTGATGAATTTGCAATTACCCATGGCGAATACTGAATCTCTCCGTTTTGAAAAAATTTTGGTCTACTTGTTTCAAAAGGATGGGCAAATGTCAAAGATCTAAAATATTCAAAGAACTTATCATCCGTTGGACATTTTTCTTCTGATAAATTCAATGGTCTCTCAAGACATACTTTTCTAAAATATTTAGATTCTTTGCTTAGTGCTTCAATATCTAAATCTTTAAGTATTTGTTTTACTGCATCAACTAGCATACAGGAAAACAACATAAATGACAAAAAATCTTCATCATTTTTCGGATATGTTATATGGTTATTCAAATATTTAACACATGTATCTAAGCGATCCATAACAACACATGCTAAATTATAATGATTTTTATACTGTTCATCATATATAAAAATAGGCGACTTGTTTATTAAATTTCTAAAATCCCAGCTTAGTTGTGGGACAAAAAAATTATCCATAACATAATTCCGATCTATAATTTTTTTATATTTGATCTTATAAAAAAGCAGTCTGAGTTAGAGCTCCCACTCATTATATTCAATTGTGCACATTCATCGCATCCATGTACGTCTGAAGACAAACATGTTTAAATGTATATTAAACATTAGGGGAAGTTGACTCGCTGGTAAAACGCTTTGTTATCCGCAACTGGTTAATAAGTCTTAGTGCTTAATTATGATTACTTTTACACCTTCAGATTTTTCAATATCATTTTTGAATTCTGCTTCGTTCTGGATAACGCCTAAATCATACACGATGTAAATCTGGCGCTGGTACACTTTTTTATAGGCGGTAATGTCTGCGCTTATTTCTTCAATCACTTTTGATTTTCTGCCATCTCGCAGAAGCTTTACCTCAATACAAAGATTCAACTTTGGAATGATGAAGTCTGGTATGTACTCTTTTCCAGAGAATTCAATCTTCCCGGATTCTCTGTCATAATCAGTTCCTTTGCTCAATCCGCGACCTAACAATAATGATTCTATAGCATTTTGAACTTCGACTTCCTTATCTGGCTTATTGAATATGACTGTGCGGAGGCGGGAGAAAAAGAAATTTTCAATATTGTCAAACTCGTCGTTAACAAAATCAAAATTTCCTTCAAGGCTGGCTAACAGCATTTTTGCACTAATAAGTACCTGCTCAAGAATTTTCTTTTCGACACCCCATACAGCGTCTCCATATCCAGGAATATCAGCAGTATTAAAAGTGTATATCATCGAAGGGACTTTCAGTACACGCTTTACCTGTTCTGCAAAATCATTGTATATACATGCCATGTCTTTATAACTTGAATATCTTCCAATCTCTGCTGTATCGGCGTTATGCAAAATGTCATGAATTGTTTCGCAGAATGCTCGTATTTGAGAGATCAAAACTTTAATTTCTCTCGTTTCATCCAATGAATTTTTTGCCATTATATCACCCCCATAAGAATCAAGCTTAGCCAATTGATTTCTTTCCTTTTCAGAAATTTATAAAGAATATTCCTTCATTTTTGATGCTATCATTTTAAAGTAGAACTCGCTTATTAGTTTAATCTGGTCTTCAGCCAGCCAACCATTCATAAATGCATCCATTGCCTTAAAAGGTTCCTTTCCCATGCACTTTTCAATGACTTCGTTGTCCACTTTTCAACATAGTCTACGGCATGCATCTTACAGATTGAACTTCGTCCCCAGTAATTAAAAATTAATCCAAACATAATAACTAACGTTTCCACATCGGCTGGGAAATCGCCCCTGTTAATTAAGTCTTTTGATGTGTTAACAACAAATTCTTCGGCGGTTTCTGGATTTCCCACAGTTTTAAGTATCTGCTTCATAGAAAAGCTGATACTCTCATCTACTTTCTTGGCTCCCAGCACCTTCAGAAAATCTATTTGACCTGCATGATATTCTGAAAATCCTCTATACATCACATTCTTCATTTTATCTTTCTGTACATACATTTCGGTATCAAGTATATGTGTAAATTCGTGAAACAACAGATACTCAGCATGTAATTGAGGCTGGTATATATCTGACCATACTTTTAAAGAGTGTGCGCCAGTTGGTATATCATAATGATGGGATGCAAATGATCCGAATCCCTTTTTGTTATTACTGAGATATCTAGGACTGATTCCAATACTGGTGACTAGGTTTACTTAGGTTAGGTTACGCTCTTTCAGTAGTGGGCTATTTTTGACCGACGGTTTCGTTGGTTATGAGCATAGTGATCTTCTTCCGGATCAAGATAGGGATTCAATGGTGGTCATTTCGATTTTCCATGGCTCTTCATATACCCTTCTACACTCGATCTATAAACCATCGATTTTCCAAATATTATTGCATTCGCATCCCTATATCTTATAACAATTTTTAATCAAATGAATTTCTTATTCCATCTTTCCGACTTAAAATTCATACCTTAAATTAAATTCTTTTTTATTATTATAATTGAGTTAGTTATATTTTCTAAAGCTATGTCGATAGCTTGTTTGGCCTCGGGTATTGCATTTGTAATTAAATATAGCTTTATAGAATTAATTGGTTGCGGGTTTTCTGTCTTTTTATCATATTCCATCCATTCTTTAAAAAACACCATTTTAGCACCAATTGTCTTTATTGTTCTGACAACATTGTACACTGAATTAACCGTCTCATAGAGAGCTTGACTACTTTTCTCAGGAATGAAGGGGAAAATGTCAGATTTAATAATTGCATCCCAGGTACTAAGTTGAATATTAGAAACCATTGCTTCAATAGGTTTCCACGAGCTATCAAATAAAGGAATTAAATTTTCGAGACTTTTTTTTGCACTTATTAGTATGCCATTAATGCCTTCAAACTCTAGTTGAAGAGTCCTCTGATAAGGTAAGTAAACTGAAATAGATTCCTTTCTTCTCCTTTCATAAATCATTTTATCTAAATTACTTCGTTTTAAACGACATTGTTGGCTGCCACGTCTTATATAAGAGTCCCCTTCATTCAGAGATTTATATTTTTTACCCATCATATAAGGTTGATTCTCACATGAACTAATTGTGAATACACCTAATAAATTCCCCTCCATATTTAATGCCTCATATTTTAATTCAATATCTGGTTCAATATTACTTTTAATTAATTGTTGATAGGTTGCTTCATCAACGAAGTCCCCACTAGGTATTGATTTGTATTCCTTATCACCATTTGGAAGATGCTTAACTCCAATAACAATATAACGATTTCCGTCAACCAATGCATTAGCCATTGCCATTATGTCCTTTAAGAACGATTCGTACATTTCTTTTTTGTACTGAATTGCCTTAAAATCCAAAGCGGTATTTTCATTCTCATATTTTATAAGTTCTATTATATCCACAATAATTACCTCTTTCAATAAATAACAAATAGCACGTGATAATTGCATGTGAACGGTAAATAAAAATACAACATTATTGACTTGCTACATTGTTGTATTTAGAAACCATCCCAATTTATCTTCTAATCATAAAAAACTTTAGCAGTTCTATATATACTTCTAATTATTAGCCTAACTATAACTTACACAAGCCCCTTCCAACTTCTGGTTATAAGCACTTGTTGTCTTCTGCAAATTAAGTCAATACTACTTGCAAGGAGATGATTAGCAAATGCAATCCAATAAAACTTGTCCACTTGTTGAACAGTACCTAGGGTATCTTGTCGTTATAAAAGGCAGATCAGAAAACACGGTTAAGGAATACCGAACCGATTTACTTATGTTTTTCAGCTTTGTAATGGCATCCCGAAACAAGCCTATCACTAACAAAATCTTTGTAGAGGTTGACTTGGAATTCATAAAAGCAATAACTCTTAACGTTATTTTACATTCATTGCATATTGTCAAACTGAACTACACGCTTCGGCTGGCACTAGAGCAAGAAAAATCGTATCTATACGTCAATTTTGGAAGTATCTCAAAACCAAGGCTCATCTCATTGATAACAATATTGCTGAAGAATTGGAAACCCAAAAACTCCCTAATAAAGATACCAAAATACTTAAGTCTAGAAGAATAAGATATATACCCATATTGATGAGCATCAATTTCAAACTGCTGTAAATTCTAACCCTCTTGCAATGGTGTTTAATTAAGTAACGTTTCCCCCAACTGAGACTACTGAATTATTTCACTTATCCTACTAATGCCGCCCTAAAACATAGAGATTGGGCGGCATTTATACTTACAGGTTTAAGAATTATGGGAACCTAACATATGTTATAAACAAGACAAGCTCAACTTCTTTAAAGAAGTATCCAGTATAAGATATTGCTTTCTAGCTGGGATTACTTATTTCAGAAATTTCATGAACCATTTCTTGTCCATTATACCTTTTTATGAATTCTTCGGTTCTCTTCATGGGAACGACAGGTTATGAAATTACACCGAATATATAATCGATTGGTAATCGGATAAACCTCTAGATTTCAGTTTCTCTACAATATCATTGACGGTAACCACATCTGCAAACTCGTCATCAGTAATGGTTATCTCGAATTCATCCTCTAGGTCCCCAATAATCATCGACATATCTACCGAATCCACAAATAAGTCTTCCCGTAAACGGCTCTCCAGGGTTATCTTTCTCTTCTTCCTTTGTAAAATATGATTTAAAGTGAATAGTACTCTATCTTCCATTTTTAGTCACACACCTTCTCTCTACGCTTTTGTAATTTGTGTGGGCTGATTCAAATTCTAATTCGCCTCATAAAACCAATAGGCTATGGTATGATTTTACAACGGACATCCCGAAATAAACTATTTCATTATTCTCTGGTAAAGCATTGATATAAAATACATCTCTCAACCTCCTCAAAACAAATATACCTCCAGGATTGATACAGTATAACCCGAGTTTGGCGACAATTTTTTCCAACACCAGACGTAGCAAGGCTTTAGACCATGTGTAAACAACAGTTCTGTCCCTACGACATATTTTATACACTAAGTTTAGTGATATAATTTTTCATTAATATGCCCGCTGTGGGTTAAAACGTCTTTGAATGAATATTTGGGACTGCTGCCCGCTAAATTACTAAACAAAATTTACAATATATTGAATAAAATCAAAGGGTTTATCATTTTTATGAGTAAAGCAAATTCAATTCAATTTCAGTATAATTATAAACACTACACTAATTATACCTCGAAAACAGATGGCACAATGCTTAGGGCGGTATTTATATTTCGTTTTTTAGGACTACATTATTTAGAGCAAGGCCTGAAGACCTTGGTATCACAGGGTTTGGTAATATATGTCGCCAAACTCGGGGTATAAGAAATATACGACTTAACTAACGCTAAAATTATGCTACTTCAACTCTACAAATTGCAAGTATATCACTAAGCCCATAACTTCATTCTTTTCTTAAATTTCTTTTGGTGGCTCAATTGTTTGCGCTAGCGCAAACAGTCCAAAAGCTGACGGGATTGCCTGACAGAAAATTGCCAGATATAATGACCATATCATAGTAAAGGAAAAAGATGTCTCCATATAACGTGATCCTGCTCTAACAGGTTCACCGGAGACAT
>JARLHD010000302.1 GCA_031292435.1 Ignavibacteriaceae bacterium | reverse complement strand
CGAAGCCGTTCAGGATAAGTTTGATCCCGCTTATATCCGTAATCATTCACTGAAGTTCGGCAGAGATATTTTCGAAGATAAAATAAAACAATTCATCAAATTAAAATCTGATGAATTCTTTTCTGAAAAAAAATAGATATGTTCGCTAACAAAAAATCATATTATTACCTGAGGCTTTTTTGTGATTTAATTCTACTGAATATTTCTTTTACAGCTGCTGCTATTCTGGCGCAGTCATTCCATATTCTGCTGTCAAGAAATCATATGTTTATCCTTCTGGCGGGACTTAATTTTGTCTGGCTTTTCTTTTCTAATGTAATAGGTTTTTATGAAGATACGGATACCAGGTATTTTGCATACCAGTTTGTAAACATATTAAAAAATGTTATTGCACAGGGTTTTACAGCAATAGTTTTCATATTCCTGATCAAGGAAGATCTATTCACAAGAAATTTTATCATCTACTATTCTGTTTTTCTCATACTTGGTATAGGGCTCAGGATAATAGTCTTTAAGTTCATAATTATTTCTCTGAGAAAATCAGGTAAAGGAATAAGAAATCTGCTGATAATAGGGGTTGGTGATGTTGCTTTAAATTTTCATGATATTTTAAGGAAGAATCCGGATCTTGGATATGATTTTATTGGCTACCTGGATGATAAAAATTCTCCCTCTGACGGTGAGAAGATATTGGGAGGGATAAATGATTTAGAAAAGGTAATCATTGAGAAAAAAATTGAGGAAGTTGTTATTGCAATTCCAGATTCTGCTGCCCAGTTATTAGATGGGATTATTAGAGTCTGTAATAAAAATGCAGTCAGGGCTCATATAATCCCTGATTATTTCCGGTTCCTTTCAAGGAAATTCAAAATATCCATGATTGGTAATTTCCCAGTTATTAGTGTTCGGAATGAACCTTTAGAGGAGATACATTGGAAAATTCTCAAAAGAACTTTCGATATAGTTTTTTCATTCACATTTCTTGTTTTGATATATTCATGGCTTTTTCCGGTAATTGCTTTTTTTCTGAAAAAAGATTCTAAAGGACCGGCAATTTTTAAACAAGACCGGATCGGTGTCAGGAATATAAAATTCATTTGTTACAAATTCAGGACTTTATATTCTGAAGAAAAAGAAAGCGGGAAGTTTGTACCGGTCACGAATAATGATCCCCGCATTACAGGATTCGGCAGATTTTTAAGAAAATCTAACCTTGATGAAATACCTCAGTTTATTAATGTTCTGAAAGGGGAGATGTCTGTAGTGGGTCCAAGACCTCATGCCATTCCATATGATGACAAATATACAACTATAGTTGAAGATATCAGGTTAAGACATAATGTAAAGCCCGGTATAACAGGATGGGCACAGGTTCATGGATTGAGAGGGGATACTTTTAGCGAGGAAGAAAATACGCGCCGCACCATCAAGAGGATAGAACATGATATCTGGTATATTGAAAACTGGACATTCTTGCTTGATATCCAGATTATTATTCTTACAATTTGGCAAATGATTAAGAGGGATACCAAGGGAATTTAGATTAAGCCGGCGTCAATTAATTCAGATTTATAACTCAGAAAAATTTCTAAGCAGCGTTAACCCATCTTTTCCTGATTCTTCGGGATGAAATTGGACTCCGTAAAAATTGTCTTTCTCAATTGCAGCTGAAAAATTGAATCCATTAATTGCATACGCTGTTGTAAAATTATTAATCGGAAGATAAAAAGAATTCCTGAAGCTGAATTCAGCATTTTCATCTATATTTTTAAATAGCTTACTGTCCTTTTTTAGGGTGATTTTGTAATTTCCTGAAAATGGTACTTTTGAGTTAACAGTTTCAAATTTTTCCACTGTCCCGGCGAATTTTCCAAGACATGCAACATTTCCTTCTTCTGAAAATTCGCTCAAAAGCTGCATTCCTAACCCGATTCCCAATACGGGTTTCTTTACTATGCGCAGAACTGTAAAGAGATTGAGAAGATGAAGTTTTTTAACTGCTAACAGAGCTTCTTCTGTTCCAGGCAGTATAATTTTTTCTGAACCGATTATATCATTTTCATTTTTAGTTATCCTGAACTTAATACCTGAAAATGTTAATGCATCGCCAACTTTATTGACACTGCCAAGATTATAATCAATTAATGTTATCATTTTCTAATTTTCCTCAACAGCATAAAAAATCCCTTAATTAGAAATAGAATTATGCCTACTCTATTTCAATTAATATGTGATTTCTCATGATAGTTTCTCCCTCTTTAACATAAATTTTTTTAACCCGACCTTCGATAGAGGAGGTTATTATATTTTCCATTTTCATGGCTTCCAATACTAATAAATTATCCCCCGGTTTTATTTTCATCCCTTCACGCACATGTATTTTCCTGATGATACCTGGTATAAATGCAGTTAATTTCCGGGGATCTTTTATAGGAACAGGTTTTCTATTTAAGTACTTAGAAGTTAATTTTGTTTCATATAAAGTAGAATCTATCTCAAGCTTTTTTAAGTTTTCTTCTTTGCTCATATCAAAATGGTGGAATCCCATGTTTCTTTTTAGCCCGTGATTCTGATTTATTTACAGAGATTTTTAACGAGTGTATAAGATAGTCTCTTGTTTCCCCGGGATTTATTACAGCATCAATATGTCCGTTCGCAGCGGCTATATACGGGTTTGCAAATTTTTCAGTATACTCCTGAACTTTTAATTTTCTCATTTCATTAGGTTCAGGAGCATTCATTATTTCATTTCTAAATATAATATTTGCTGCTCCTTCAGGACCCATGACGGCAATTTCAGCAGTAGGCCAGGCAAAGACGAAATCGGCACCCAGATGGCGAGAACACATTGCAATGTAGCCTCCCCCGTATGCCTTTCTTAGAATTACTGTAATTTTTGGTACAGTGGCTTCACTATATGAATAAAGGAGTTTAGCCCCGTGTCTTATGACTCCGGCATGCTCCTGATCAACCCCGGGCAAATAGCCAGGAAGATCAACTAATGTAATTAATGGGATATTGAAAGCATCGCAAAAACGAATGAACCTGGCTGCTTTGTCTGAGGAATCAACATCGAGCACTCCTGCCATTACCATTGGCTGGTTAGCAACAATTCCTACAGTATCACCCTCTAATCTTGCAAAACCAATAACTATGTTTGCAGCCCAGCCTTCCTGAATTTCAAAGAAATCTGAATCATCGCAAAGAGCTTTAATAACATTCCTTATGTCATATGGTTTTGTTGAAATTGGAGGAATAATATTCACAATTTTATAATTATCTTTTGGAGATTTAGGCGGGAATGTTTTAGCCTTTGCATTATTATTCCATGGTATGAAGGTTATCAATCTTTTTATCTGATCAAAACATTCTACTTCACTATTTGAAAAGAAGTGTGCATTCCCGGTAATTTCTGTCTGAACACGGGCACCGCCCAAGTCCTCCATAGAAATCTCTTCTCCCAAAACTGTCTTGATAACTTCAGGTCCGGTAATAAACATTTTTGAAATCTTATCAACAACAAATACAAAATCGGTTAGTGCAGGTGAGTAAACTGCTCCCCCGGCACATGGTCCGAGAATCACTGAAATCTGTGGAATTACTCCGGATGCAAGTGTATTGCGGTAAAATATTTCCCCATATCCTGCAAGAGAGTTAACCCCCTCCTGAATTCTTGCGCCGCCTGAATCATTTATACCAATTAAAGGAATTCCGAGTTTAACGGCATGGTCCATTATTTTGGTAATTTTTCTTGCATGCATTAACCCCAGAGAGCCGCCAGCAACAGTAAAATCCTGTGCAAAAATTCCAACCGGATGACCATAAATTGTACCGGTTCCAGTAATTACTCCATCAGCCGCAAGCATCTTCTTGTCCATATCAAAATCTTTGCACATATGTTCGACAAAAAGATCGTATTCATGAAAGGAATTCGGGTCGAGCAGAGTTTTGATTCTTTCCCGGGCTGACATTTTTCCCATTGATGCCTGCTTATCTAATGCTTTTTGTCCTCCCCCGGTTTGAATTTTCTCTTTCTTTTTAAATAATTCGAAAATTTTTTGTGCAAGTGACATATAGCTAAATAATTTTGTTTTAATTAACAAAATTAGCCATTTATTATAGCAAATACTATCTCAATTTAATTATGACTTATATATATTTGGAGCAATATGAGAAGCATTTTATTTCTATATATTTTTTTTAATATAAGTACAGGCAGTACGCTTTGTCAGAATTTATGGGAAAAAATTCCCTCTCCTACAACCCAAAATTTACAAAAGATAGTATTTGTTGATAGTTTAAATGGCTGGGCTGTTGGTGATTCAGGCGCGATTATCCATACAACTGATGAGGGGAATACCTGGAATACTCAGAATTCAGGCATTAATTTAAATCTTCTAAGTATCACATTCCCTACTAAAGATATTGGCTGGGCTTTGGCCTGGACCAATGCAACGCCTTATGGGACAATTATACTACATACTACAGATGGTGGTAATTCATGGAAGAATGAATTTTATAATGGACAGGATGTTTTTCTTAATTCAATATATTTTATTGATTCGCTTAACGGTTGGATAGGAGGAAATTACAGCGGCATCCTTTATACAAATAATGGCGGGCAATTGTGGAACCAGGCTGTAATAGATTCATTTGCAGGATTCCCAATTTACAATTTTATTTTTACAAATAAGAATTATGGGTTTGCAAACGGCGGTAGTACTGATTTTATGGGGGTAATTTATAAAACAAGCGATAGCGGAAAAAATTGGACCGGAAAATCCGTTGCCGCTGATCCCATTCAGAAAATTTATTTCCTTGATTCTAATAATATTGTCGGGATGGGTGGCGATCTTGAATTTGGAGCAGGTTTTATAAAATCAACTAATGCGGGGAATGATTGGGTTTACAAGACTTTAAATATCTATGGAACAGCCCTGGGCATTTCCTTCAGAACTTCTTCAGAAGCGTGGGCTCCTATTAAAGGGGGATTTTTCGGGCGGTTTATTTTTACAAATGATTCCGGAAACACCTGGAATGAATATGATACACCTGATAGTCTCTTTATGTTTGATGTAGCATTTATCGATTCTACACATGGATTTGCAGTTGGTTTAAATGGGGCTATTTTGAAATACATTGGTGCTGTTACATCGGTTAAAGAACCTATGGAAAAAGTATCGGGATTTATGCTTAAACAAAATTATCCTAATCCATTCAATCCTTCTACCACTATTTCTTTTGTAATACCGGAAAAATCAAATGTAAGCCTAAGGGTTTTCGATATTTTGGGACGCGAAGTGAAAGCATTTGATCAGAAAATGGATGCTGGGGAACATGGCATTAAATTTTTATCCAATAATTTACCATCCGGAGTTTATATTTATACTCTTATCGCTAATAATTACATGTCCTCGAAAAAGATGATCATCCTAAAGTAGATTATTTATCCATGCGTTGAAACATTTTCCTCCGGAAAAAAGCAGGTTGTAATAAATTATCTTTTATTTATAAAGGGGAATTCCTATATTTGCACACTAAAATAAGGATTGAATTATGGCAAAAACTCAAACATTTGCTGATAAAGCAAAAAAAGTTAAAGTTAATAACGGTGTTAGTGTTAAAATGATTAAGGCTTTTAAATCAGAGAAAGGTTCATTTAAGTTCAGCGAGAAGTTTGTAAAGCTTGACGATATTAGTAAAGTAAGCGACTTAAAGTAAATCCAAAAGGAGTTAATCGCTTTTAATTATACCTCTTCAAAGAGTTCAAGGCTAAGTTTCCCCTCAAGTTCCAATAGCATTTCTTTCACATCTAATCCACAGGAATAGCCCCCCAGCTTTCCATCTGTATTTATTACACGATGGCAGGGTACTACAATTGGGGTCGGGTTTAATGAATTTGCCTGACCAACTGCCCGGCTTTTTGCGGCTCCCCCCATTTTAATTGCAAGTTCTTTATAACTAATTGTTTTCCCATAAGGAATTTTAGTAAGTTCTTTCCAAACCTCTTTCTGGAAATCAGTCCCCCGCAGATCGAGCGGAATATCAAATTCTTTTCTTTCCATGTTAAAATATTCTTTAAGCTGTTTGAATACATTATTCATGTAGGGATCATCAGGGTGAAGTTTTATAGCCTCGCCGCGTTTTATTTTAGTACCGATATCATTAATATAAATTTTCAGGATTCCCTTATGAGAAGCAAAAACCTTAAATAAAATACCCTTTATTTTTAAAGTAGAATAAAATAATTGTTCGGCTTCTTTCATCCTGAACTTAGGTTTTAATTAATAAATTATCCTGCTGTTACTTCCAGAGAAGGATCAATATCTCTTTTTAATAGTCCGGCAATGGCAGTTAAAGTAGCAGAGATCGAACTTGGGCAGCTTCCGCAAGCGCCCTGGTATCGTATTGTTACAATATTTCCATCCAATCCTAAAACTTCAAGACCACCCCCGTCATTAGCCAGAGCAGGGCGTACTCTTTCATCAATTAATCGGTTTATTTTTTTCAATATTAAGTTTGAATCTTCGTTAACTGTGGGTTCACTTTCCTTAGGAATTAATTGCTTATCAAATGTCTTGAGAAAATTTATAAACGGGCGCTGGATCATTCCCCATGTTGCAATTTGTGATTTTTCAATTGAAACAAACTTATCCATATAAAAAACCGAAACTACTCCTTCGATTTCAAATATTCCTTTTGCAAATGGGTCATCTTTGGCATTATCTCTGGTAGAAAACTGGCGCTTTTCATGGCTCAATAATTTTTCATTCAATATAAATTTTAATGCGTGAGGATTAGGTGTTAGATCAACATCCTGAATTTGTAACATATTTCATATTCTCCAATTATTGGTGTAAAAATATAAAAAAACTACATTATAAGTAACCCATTATTCAGCTATTCGAACGGAACGATGAATTAATGATGAAATCATCACATACGGCTGGATAAAGAATAGTAAAAAACATAACTTATTATTATTAAACAGGTTATGAAAAAGTTCAGTATAAATTGTTACCTGGTCCAGTATAAATTGTTACCTGGTCCAGTATAAATTGTTACCTGGTCCAGTATAAATTGTTGGATCTGTGTGTATTCCTTGAGTCTTCTGGATTACCCAGAGTTTGAAAGATTTAGTTTATACTTTGTTCTGTTTTGATGAAATTGTTAGTTTTACAATAACAACTGAGAATATTTTGACGGAAATTCAGATAAAATGATGAAAAAAATATTGATAGTTTTTACGGGGGGAACATTTTCAATGGTGATTGATGAAGCAACCGGCGGGGCAGTGCCTAAATTTTCCGGTGAAGAACTTATCCGCAGAATTCCATATGCTAAGGAGTTAGCCGACATCGAATGTTACGATTTTGGAATGTATCCCGGTCCTCACATGACTCCGCAGTTAATGTTTGACCTTTCCAATAAAATAAAAGAATTCCTTGCTAAAGATAATTTTGATGGAGTAATAGTAACACATGGGACGGATACTTTGGAAGAAACGGCGTATCTGCTTGATCTTACGCTGGGCACCAAAATTCCGGTTGTAGTAATTGGTTCGATGAAAAATGCAAGCGACCCCGATTGGGATGGACCAAGAAATTTAATTGATGCAATTAGTATTTGTTTAAATGATAATTGTAAAAATCTTGGAGTACTTGTTTGTCTTAATGGAGAAATAAATGCTGCAAGCGAGGTAACGAAGACTTTTACAGATGAGATTGATACTTTTCATAGTCTGGATTTTGGTTCACTTGGGTTTGTTGATAAGAACAGAGTAATATTAAACAGGTTGCCAAGGAAATTAGAGACACTCAATGCCAAGAATATTGTTACAAATGTAGATTTGCTGACGACCTATGCCGGTATGAATGATAAATTTTTTAGATTTTCTACTGACACTTGTGTTGATGGATTGGTTGTAGAGGCATTAGGAGTAGGGAATGTTCCCCCGGAGGCTTTTAAGGGGATAAAATATGCGGTGGATAAAAATATTCCAGTCTTACTAGTTTCAAGATGTCCAGCCGGAGAAACGCTGGATATATATAGTTATCCCGGCGCAGGCAAATGGCTCAGCTCAATTGGGGTAATCTTCACAGATTACTTAAATGGTCAAAAGGCAAGGATTAAAATGATGCTTGCGCTTGGAATCACCAGGGATCACATCGAACTAAAAAAGATATTTGAAAGTTTGGAGGGATAGTTTTTACTTTTAAGCTCTAATAGTTATCTTAAATTATTAAATGAAATTACTTTACTCATATCTTAGCCAATATTGGAAACTGGTTGTACTGGCTCTCTTCCTCGCTGCTGTTAACCAGATATTTTCATTATTAGACCCTTATATATTTCAGCATGTAATTGATAATTACGCCTTAAAATTCAATCAGTACTCGACGGCTGCATTTTTTAAGGGCATCAGCCTACTCCTTCTTGCAGCGGTAGGAGTTGCCTTTGTATCAAGAGTTGCAAAGAATTTCCAGGATTATTTTGTTAATGTTATTACGCAAAAGCTTGGAGCCCAGATATATACTGACGGAGTGAAACATTCATTAGAACTTCCATATCAGTTATTTGAGGATCAAAGAAGTGGACAAACACTAAGCGTACTTCAAAAAGTAAGAGCAGATGTTGAACGGCTTATTAATGCAATAGTTAATATTTTATTTACAACATTAGTGGGGGTTATATTTGTAACCATAGTGGCAATAAATATTCATTGGCTTATAGCCCCAATATATTTCAGTTCGATACCTATAATCGGTTTTATCAGTTCAACGATGAGCAGGAAAATAAAAAAGATTCAGAAAACTATTGTAACTGAAACGACTGCTCTTGCAGGAACAACAACAGAATCACTCAGAAATATAGAACTTGTAAAAAGTCTTGGACTTGGCAGCCAGGAGATAGACAGGTTGAATTCAACCACTGGCAAGATATTAACATTAGAATTAAAAAAAGTAAAATACCTACGCAGCCTTAGTTTTATACAGGGAACGGCAGTAAATTTTATCAGGACCACAATTCTTTTCGTAATGCTTTACCTGATTCACGAAAGAGCAATTACGGTTGGACAGTTCTTTCAATTATTTATTTATTCCTTTTTCATTTTTGGACCGCTACAGAGTCTTGGTGATATAATAGGAATTTACAGGGAAGCAGAAGTTTCATTAAATAATTTTGAAGATATACTTAAGCTGCCTGTTGAAACCAAACCCACTAATCCGGTTTTGATAGATAACGTGCAGACTTTGGAATTTGATGGTGTAGGATTTAAACATCAGTCTACAGCATCCAAAGCATTAGATAACATAAATTTTGAGACGAAGGTAGGAGAGACTATTGCATTTGTAGGGCCTT
>JARLHD010000301.1 GCA_031292435.1 Ignavibacteriaceae bacterium | reverse complement strand
TCCGCCTCCACCGACACCAACGCTAAGGCTTCCTGTATTTTTACCAACCTGGTATTGAGCATAAGACTGAGTACTGAATGTTATTAATAGAGCTGACAATAAAAAAGTAACTAGAACTGCTTTCATATAGAACTCCTTAATTAATGTGATTAGTCTACTATCTTTCCACTTAATGAATTGAATTTCATTTGATTAAATAAAGCAAATAAATATCTTAAAACCAAAAGAAAAAAATGAATTTGATAAAAATAACTCATCCACAACTTATATATGTGGCGGTTATTAAGGAACTTATCTTAAAAAAACAGAAAATCCAGCTACGATCTGTAGAACATTACTACCATATCGATCGGTAATACCGCTTGGTTTCCTGGTTGTCATCAGGTAGGATAATCCTAAATTTACAAGACTACTTTTGGCAACTTCTAATTTGACTCCTGCCTGGGCGCCATAGTCTAGTCCCGAATAGGAAGGGCCGCCGCTCGAGATTGAACCATAACCTAGTAATGCTTCTACATAGGGATAAATGTTGCTTTGTAATTCAAAATTCCATGCTGGAGCAACTAAAAAGTTAAACTGGGAAAATGTGCTGCCATTATATGATGAAGAAGTAAATGATAAAGGAAGTAATGAAACTTCAAAATTATCAGTTAATAAATAACCAGCTTCAGGAGAGAATGAAAAGGAGGTAGTTGCACCATTTGGATCTGAGGTCCCTTTAGTTACAACAGTTGAGCTTGTAAATCCGACACTTCCACCAAGTTCCCACGTTCCTTTTTTTGCAAAGTCCTGTGAGAAAGTAAGTATACTTGTAGAAAGAACAAAAATAAGAGCAGTTAAAAACCTCTTCATTTTGAATTCCTGGAATAATGGTAAATAATATTCAAAAGAACACTAGAAAATATAATAAAATTAAGTCCAAAGTCAAGTAACCTCTTATATTAAAGCAAATTATAAAATCCACCTAAACTAAAAGATTAAAAGTCAAAATGTTGAGAATTAAGTACAAAAATAGGTCAACATTTGGAACCTGGTTTTATGTTTCTGATAAATTAGCTTTTTCGACTCTTTGGAGTGCTTGTTCAAGGTCTTTAATTATATCATTTACATTTTCAATTCCAATAGAAAATCTCACCAATCCTTCTGTAATTCCTCCTGCTGCCCTTGCTTCTTTTCCCATAGAAAAATGAGTCATACTAGCTGGATGTTGAATAAGTGTTTCCACTCCACCAAGACTAACTGCTAATTGACAAAGCTTAACGGAATTCATTAGTATCTGGCCGGCTTCAAACCCACCTGCCATTTCAAATGTTATCATTCCCCCATGACCATTATGTTGTTTTAAACCTAAATTATATTGAGGATGGCTTTTTAATCCTGGATAAATTACTTTCTTGATTAAATTATGTTTTTCAAGAAATTCAGCAATAACCTGCGAGTTTTCACAATGTCTTTGCATACGAATTGACAATGTTTTTATGCCCCTGTGTACCAGGAAAGAGTTGAAAGGATCAATCACTCCGCCTAATTGATTTAATGTCTTTCTAAAATTTTTATAAGTTTCTTCATCTTTTACAACTATTACCCCGCCCACAACATCGGCATGTCCGTTTAAAAATTTTGTAAGACTATGAAGAACTATATCAGCACCAAATTCAAGAGGACGCTGCAAAGCAGGGCTCATGAAGGTATTATCTACAACTGTAACTGCATTATTCTTATGAGCAATTTTAGATATCTCTTCAATGTCAGAAATATATAATGTTGGATTCCCGGGAGACTCAATATAAACTAACTTTGTATTAGGTCTAATTCCTTTCCTGACTTCTTCAAGATTGGAAGTATCAATATAATCCGCTTCAACACCAAATTTTTTAAGAATTGTATTGAGTAAGGTAGTGGTTGGCCCATAAACAGCTGATGAACAAAGTACATGATCTCCTGCAGAAGTTATAGTTGCAAAGACAGTATGAATTGCTGCCATTCCGCTGGCACACCCAAGTGCTTTAAATCCGCCTTCAAGTTCAGCTACGCAATTTTCGAGTGCTTCCACTGTCGGATTTGCCATTCTGGTATAAATATACCCCTTTTCTTCGCCCGCAAAGAGTTTTGCTCCTTGCTGTACCGTACTGAATTTAAATGTAGAGGTTTGATATATAGGGGGAACTACCGCACCAAATTCGTATTCACCTACTCCTGCATGAACACATTTTGTTTCGAAAGAAGAATCATTTTTTTCCATATTGTTACACTATTAATATTTAAAAGTTTTACTATTATTATTATCTAAAATATTTAGTAACTAAAAGTAAATAATAAACCTATAACTACCTTTTGTTTTTCCCTTTTTCTTTAATTAAACAATAATTTTTAATTGTTTTTTATCTAAAATTTAATAATTATCACTTTTGAATTTTATAAAATACTAACATTGTTAGGATTCTGATCTGATTAATGAAAATAGCATATATATCTTCTGAAGCAGTTCCATTCGTTAAAACCGGAGGGTTAGCTGATGTAGCAGGCGCTCTTCCTAAAGCTATGCAAAAACTGGGATGCGAAGTAAAAGTCTTTATCCCTAAATATTCAGATATTAATGAGACTAATTTTGATCTTACTTATCGTGATGATATCGGGGAAATACAGCTTAAAATTGCCGGAGAATTAAGGGTTGTAAGAATTTATCAGGACAAACTTCCTGATTCAGATATTTTAGTAAATTTTATTGATTGCCCTTATTATTTTAATAGAGAATCAATTTATACCGACGATATTGACGAAGATGAGCGGTTTATTCTTTTCTGCAAGAGCGTTATTGAGGTTATGCGTTTGGAAAATTATTCCCCTGATATAATCCATTGTAATGATTGGCAAACCGGGCTAATACCTCTCTATATTAAGGATAATTATAAAGGGGAAACAATTTTTTCCAAAACGAAAACGATGTTTTCCATTCATAATATTGGATATCAGGGAAGATTTCCAAAATCATCCATGCGAAAGGCCGATATAAATGAAATTTATTATTTCAGGGAGGGTCCTGTTGAAATTGAAAATACATTTTCTTTTCTAAAAACCGGACTTTGGTTCGCTGATATCATAACCACAGTAAGTGAAACTTATTCCAAGGAGATTTTAACTCCTGAATATGGATCTGGGCTTGAAAATGTACTTATTCTGCGTCGTAATTCTTTATATGGAATTTTAAATGGGGCTGATTATACTGCCTGGAATCCCGCTCATGACATTTACTTACCCTTTCAATATTCGGGCGAAAATCTATTGGGAAAGTTAGAGAATAAAAAATATCTGCTAGCTAAATTCAATCTAAAATATAACGAAAAAATTCCTCTTATAGGAATAGTATCAAGACTTTCAGGGCAGAAAGGGTTTGATATATTTGCAGAGGCCTTACCCGAACTTTTAAAATTAAATACACAGTGGATAATTGTAGGGAATGGAGATAAAAGATATGAAGATTTGTTTAAATCATTGTCACTTAATTTCCCCGATAAAATAATATCTTATATCGGGTTTAATAATGAATTATCGCATCTGGTTGTAGCCGGCTCAGATATGTTTGTAATGCCGTCACATTATGAACCCTGTGGATTGACCCAGATATATAGCTTGAAATATGGAACTATTCCTATAGTAAGAAAAACTGGCGGCCTTGCTGATACTATAAAAGACTGGGATGAACTTAGTTACCAGGGGTTTAATACCGGCAACGGCTTTTCTTTTCATGATTATACTGGCTATGCACTGTATTCATCAGTAAAAAGAGGGGTTGATACGTTCCCCCATAAAGATACATGGAATAAACTCCAGTTAAATGGAATGAGTAATGATTTTTCCTGGGATAAGTCTGCGCAAAAATATGTGCAACTGTATGACCAATTAATAAATGGCAGTCTCAATTCTTAATTACACTTAAAAATAATACCCGATTGAGAAATAAAATAACAATTCGCCCCAGCTTAATGGGTTACCAGGCAGACTTTTCTCAAATAAAAAACTTCGTCCGATAGCAAAATCAGCTGGTCCTATTGGTGTATCGAAAGATAACGAAGTCCCTATCCCGTGCCGTAAATCCTTAAATCTTATATCGTCCTGGTATGCCCAAACAGAACCCAGATCATATCTGAGTTTGAAATAAGTATTAAAGAAAATAATAAATGGAAATTTATATCTGTATTCCATAGAAGCAAGGAAAAGTTGTCTCCCCCGTAATTCATTTTCTCTCATTCCAAAAAAAGAATACTGGCCACCAAGCGAAAATTGTTCATTAAAAGGAAGCGTTTTATCTGCAAAACCCATCATGAGTCTTGGAGAGAATGTATGTCCGCCGTTAATTGAAAAATAATTTTTATAATCAAATCCTATATTCAGAAAGCCAACTTCTCCCCCTAAAATTGTCTGCGCTGTTTCATATGAGCCCAAAAAATAAATTCCTTTTTCAGGATAAGGATATTTGTCCTGAGTATCAATTGTGGAACTTATTTTAATACTTACTACTTTGATTTTAAATGGATCGATAGGATTATTTTGAGTGTTTTTAATTTCTTCAAACTGATATTTGCCAGTAATGATTAGATTGCCAAATCTTTCTACCTGAGAACCAAGTGATAACGAGCCCCCGTAATTTTTCTCCCTATACTCGCCATTAATAGTACTGGAGAAACTATTGCCAATTCTTATCGGATTATCTATATAGTTATAAAAATCATCGGATTTATAATATGCATTTATTTTATAGGTAAGATATGTATTAAAAATCCTGTTTGATTTATGTTCAAGTATATAAGCCAGGTTCCTTGTCCCTCCATAAAAAAGAAATCCAATCTCTGTACCCGAACCAAACAGATTCTCGTCCCTTAAATCAATGCTAATTTGCGCTTTTCTTTCATTATCTGTCCTGAACCCAAACCTTATCAGGCTTGAAATTTTTTCAATTACTTTCAAAACTACAATATTTCTGCCATTGATTTTTTTAACCGACAAATCAATATCTTCAAAAAGATTTGTGCTTCTTAAATTAATCAGGCCTCTTTCAATATCTTTGTAATAAAAATAATCCCCGATTCGTAATGGGAATTCCCGGGTAATAACACTTGGGCTCGTATTAATATTACCTTCTATTTTAATATCGGAAATTATTCCCTCATTAAATATTAAGGTCATCTCACCTTTGGCTTCATTAAATGATGTACTATCCAAATCAGCAAGCGAGTATCCTTCCTTCCGGTAAATTCGTAAAACATCTGTTATTACTTCTGATAATCTTTTTGCATTATATCTATTATTAATTAAAGCACTAAGAATGGAATCAACTTTTGAATGGCTTATTATATTGATTCCATTATACTTGATTTCCCTGACCAGAGGGTTATATTCTTTAATAAATTTTATGGTTGAATATCCATTATATTCTTTAATTTCTGCCTTCAAGTCATTGTAATTACCTGAATTATATAATTTATTTAGATCAGCTAAAATTTCATAGCTAGAAACCGAATCTTTAAATAAATATTTTTTAAGTATTTGATGCTCATCATCAGAATTATCTGTTGATGAAATTACATTTTTATAAAAAGATTCTTTTCCCTTAAATCTTTTGTAGTATAAAGAATCAATCTTTTCTTTTAATTCTTGAATAATGGGAAGCGTTGACTGATACCCTGCATCGACCAAAGAATCAAGATTACTAAAATCTGTTGCGCTCTTCGCTATTTTAGGAGTAATTACAAAATTAGCTATTTTTAATTGGTCCTCATTTAATAACTTCATGGATATGCTCACAATCTGATCAGCAATCAACCATGGATATTGCAATTCCTCAGCAGATCGTAATCCACTTGTTGTGTTAATAGCAATTGTAAAATCACTCATACTGGAAGCGATTTTGGAGGGTATGTTGGCAATTAGCCCGCCATCCACAAGAATCAGGGAATCAACTTTTACTGGCGGTAAAAGAAAAGTTACACTTGAGCTGGCCCTCATCGCCAGACTTAGTGACCCGCTATTGAAAATTACTGGGTTTCCTGTAATTAAATCCGTACAAACTGCAAAGAAATTATATTTTAATTTTGAAAAACCATCATATGTATGGATTGGAGATTGTAATGCTAGAAGATTGAGGTGATTGGCTAATTTTTCTCCATTGTATATCGAGTTGGGAATAATGGGAGTCAGGCCCTTTAACCTGAGAGAGAAAATTGCTTTATCTTCTGTTATTTTCTGATCAACAAATAATTCCCTTCTATTTGTTTCTCTGTCAAGAGATAAAAGATTTTCCCAGTCTGTGCTTATAATTATTGAATCTAGCTCATGGGCTGAATATCCTGATGAATAAAGTCCACCTATCACGCTTCCTATGCTTGTCCCAACTATAATGTCAAAGGGTATCCCATATTCTTCAAAAGCTTTTAGAACACCAACCTGGGCAAAACCTCTTGCTCCACCCCCGCTTAAAGCCAAAGAAATTATTGGCCTGTCATATGAAATTTTTTCACTTAGATTAAATGGAAGGTGATGAGTTTTATATTGAAGGGAAATTATTGTTGAAGTCTGAGAAAGATAATTAGATGAAAACAAAATTAATAATAAGAATATTTTAATTATTGTTTTCATCTATAATAAAAGATATGATTAATCAAAATGAATGCAAATATCATTTACATTATTTTTTCCTCTTTTGCTGAGCTTTGGCATTTTGTTCTGCAGTTTCCATTATTTTTTGCATAAACCCTTTTGATTTCTTCGGGTTTGCTACAGGTACTAATTCCATTCCATCATGTTTATTATTAATGTAATACTGTTGAACAATCGAAAAAAGATTAAACATAAAATAATAAAGATTTAGACCCGATGGAAAACTCATAAACATTACTGTAAGAAATACTGGCATTAGGTAAATCATAGCCTGCTGTTTAGGGTCTTTCACAGTCATTTTTTGTTGTACAAATGTAGTAAGACCCATTAAAACGGCGAGTCCGCTTATTTTGTCCATCCCAAAAATAGGGAGTTTAAATGGCAATGATAATACAATATCAGGACGGGAAAGATCATGAATCCATAACATAAATGGCTGTTGCCTTAATTCCACTGATACCTGGAATAATCCCCACATTGCAATGAATATAGGCATTTGAAGTATTAAAGGCAGGCATCCCCCTGCTGGATTTATTCCATATATCCTGTAAAGATTCATTGTTTCTTTTTGAACCTTAGTCGGATCGTCTTTGAATTTTTCTTTGATCTCGTTTATTTTAGGAGAAAGCAGCTGCATCTTCTTCATAGACTGCATACTGCTTTTTGTAAGAGGGTATAAAACAAACTTAATTATTAAAGAAAAAAGGATAATCACGAATCCATAGTTCGGTATAAAAGAATGTAGAAAATTAAATAATGGGAGCAAAACATATTCTGCAATTGGTCTAATAATAAATTTTAACCCAAAAAAACTTCCGAATTCAACGATCTTTTCAAAGTGCGCATTATAAGCTTTTAAAATATCATAATTAACCGGACCCAAATAAATCGTAACCGATTTCTTTTCATATAAATTATTCCTGAAAGGAACACTGAGGCGGACATTATAGTATTCCTTTACTCCACCATCAACCGCATATTTAGTCCCCACAAAATATGCCCCGTCAGCCTCAAGTGGATTTTTGGGGGCTATAATAACAGTAAAATATTTATCTCTTACTGCTACCCAATCAACCTTGCCATTAAATTCTTTTTCAATCTTTTTACCTATATCCGATGCTTTTACAATTACATGTTCATCCCCGTAATATAGACTTGCATTTGATTGATTATCTTCATCTATAGAATTTTCTTCTACGAAATTAATCCCATTCGCCCAAATTAAATCATAAGAATTATTGCTGATTAATGAATTCATCCCTGACAATTCAATATCGCTTCCGACATTATACTTATCCCCATAAAAGGTGAATTTCTTATTAATAAATTTGTCCCCTGATAAAACCAGTTTAAAATTAATAACCAAACTGTCATTACCGGAGATTTTATAATAAGCCTTATCAGCATCAGTTGTAAAATCAAGAGAGGATGTAGTTACGGCCTTTCCATCTGAAGAAACAAATGCCAGATCGTATGTATCTCCTCTTGAATAATTTATAAGCTGAACCTTTGTCTTATATATATCAGAAGTAGTATCCTTTATAGAATACCAGTTATTGAATTTCTTGAGATATGCTTTTCTTAGATTTCCCCCTTTAGTTGAAAATTCAAGAAGCAGGTCATCGCTTTCAATTGTAATTATTCGTTCCTGTCCAGATGGTAAAGTGAAATATTTACCAAACTTTAAACTATCTTTTTGTTCGTTCGGTTTAATAAGACTATCCACTGCCTCAGCATTCGGGGAGACATTCCCATATCCGTTGTGAACAATAGATGAATCCTGTCTTGGCGGTGTTTGCTTTACAGGTTCAGGAGTGCTTAAATAAAGCCATAAAACGAATACTGCGCCAATGAGAATAAATGCTAAAGTAGTCTGTCTATCCATTTATAATTCCATTATTTTACTGGATCAAATCCACCGCTATTGAACGGGTTACACCTTAATATTCTCCATACCGATTTTATAGTTCCTTTTAAAAAACCATATTTGGTAAATGCCTGAACAGCATATTCAGAACAAGAAGGATTAAATCTACATGACGGAGGAAAAAGAGGTGATATGAATTTTTGATATATTTTTATCAGAAAAACTGCAGTTCTCCACATTACACATTGATGCTTATCCTAGACATTATATCTATAACGTCGGGCATTATATCGTCCAAATAAATATTTTTGTTCTTATTCATATCTATCAAATAAGGAGAAAAAATAATCTCAATGTAATATCTGAGTTCCTCAGTTTTTTTAATTATTATATGTTTATTTAATCTAAATGCTTCTCTTAAAAGCCTTTTAATTCTGTTTCTCCAAACTGCATTACCTGACTTTCGACTAATTGCAAAAGCTACTTTAAAACCTCTTTGATTGGAATTAAATTTAATTATATAAACAGCTTTAATTTTTTTTGTTGAGGAAAATAATGTTATGCCTTCTGAAAAAATTTCTTCAAAATCTTTTCTGCTCTTTATTTTTTCAAATGCAGAAAGACCGAGATTTTTCAAGAGACTTAGTTCTCATCACTTACAGTTAATCTTTTTCTTCCTTTTGCTCTTCTCCTGGAAAGAACCTGTCTCCCGCTTCTTGAACTCATTCTTTCGCGGAATCCATGCTTATTTCTTCGTTTTCTATTGCTTGGCTGAAATGTTCGTTTCATTATAACTCCTAATTTCAAAAAGACTTTAAAAATAACAACCTAATCTATAAATAACAAGCCCTTTTGATATTCCATATAATAAATAAATACCAATTCCAATAAATATATTTTAAAATATTGCGCGAATTAATTTGCTCCTAGATCGTTTCCTTGCTATTTTTTCGGGTGGTTAAAGCCGCCACCTTACTGTTTATTAAATGTGGATAACTTTTATTTGTGAAAATGTTTCACAAATTATCCAACATGGTAAATCGTAAAAATTTCATTACAATATGTGCGCAATACTAATACAAACTATCTTAACTTATCTATTGATAAGAGGTTAATGAGTGTTGCTTAATGTTTATAAGTTGTTAGTATTAAATAAACAGGAGTCTTGCTGATCTCTTTTTAATACAAATTTCAATCTTTTTCAATAAATAAATTGTGGATAACTATCTAATTCCGGATTCCTCTTCGATTACTAAGAATTTTCCGACTGACATTTCAACTTCATGGAAGGAATGTCTACGTGTCATCAAAGAAAATGTATCTCAGATGACATATAACACATGGTTTTTGCCTATTAAGCCATTAGAAATGTCAGATTCTATCCTAAAGGTTCAGTTACCAAGCCAATTTTTTTGGGAATGGATTGATGAACATTTTAATACCCTAATTACAAAAACCATACATGAGGTTTTAGGCCCTCAAGCTAAACTCGCATATGTAATTTTTGAAGAAAAAGAAACTTTTGATATTTCATCACTGACTAAAAAAGAGCAATCGTACAATTCTAATACAATTTCTTCAAAATCGAAACCAGAATTTGAAACTTTTCTAAATCCCCGCTATAAATTTGACAATTTTATTAAAGGAGAAGGTAACCAACTTGCAAGAGCCGCAGCTGGTGCAATTAGTGATAACCCAGGAGGAACCTCATTTAATCCTTTTTTTGTCTATGGTGGTGTTGGGCTTGGTAAGACACATTTGATTCAAGCAATCGGCAATAAAATACTTGATAAATTTCCTGATAAAAAAATCATATATCTTTCATCCGATACATTTACAGTAGAATTCGTTGAGGCAATCCAGTCTAACAAAGTAAATGAGTTCTCTAATTTCTATAGAAATATGGATGTTCTTATAATCGATGATATTCAGTTCTTAATAGGCAAAGAAAAAACCCAGGATTTATTTTTTCAGATTTTCAATATACTCCATCAATCGAGAAAACAAATTATTCTGTCAAGTGATAAACCCCCAAAAGATCTTAAAGGATTGGATGATAGATTAATTTCAAGATTTCAATGGGGATTAACTGCGGACATTCAACCTCCGGATCTCGAAACGAGGATTGCAATCCTTAAAAAGAAATCTGAAGACTATGGAATGAACATTGCGAATGATATACTTGAATATATTGCTTCAAATATAACTTCTAATATCCGAGAACTTGAGGGATGCTTGATTAAACTTCTTGCAAACGTTTCATTAAATTCCAGAGAGATCAACCTTGCTCTTACAAAAAAAACTGTACAGGAAATTGCTACTGATAGAAAGGTCAATATTACTATTGAAACGATAACTAAATCTGTTTGCACTTATCTTAAAGTTGATGAAAATAAAATAAGAGATAAAACTAGAAAAAAAGAAATAGTTCTAGCAAGGCAGGTGGCGATGTATCTTTCAAAGGAATTAACTAAGTGTTCATTAAAGACCATCGGGTTGAACTTTGGCGGAAGAGACCATTCTACTGTTATTCATGCATGTAATTCTATTGAAGGAATGAAATTAATTGACAATTCCGTAAAACATCTGGTAGAGAATATCCGGACTCAAATTGAATTAAGCAGTACATAAATTTTCAAATACCCTTTCTAAAGTAAATCTAGTCATCTCTTGATCAAAAAATTAATGTTTATAATATGTCAATCTATTCAATTTTAGATGTGGATAAACATCGATTTATACACATTAAAAGATAGAAGATTATTTAGTATAACTGTTATCAACATTTATTAATTAATAATTGTTCACTTTTCCATACTATTTTGAACTAAATTAGGTATAATAACATATTAACATTCTTATTATTACTATTATATTATATCTTAATATAAGTAATATTAATAATGATGTGTGTATTCATAAATTTATTGATTATTAAGATTCTTTAATATAATTTTCACTTGAGTATTAAGAGATTAAAATGAAGTTTAAATTACCTCTGGTTATTTGTATTATTTTATCATTTATTTTTATAAATGGATGTTCGGGGAAAGTTAACAACTCAGTAACTTTTCAAAATTTAGCACTGGGAACTGTTTATGTCAATTTCAGAGGTGCTGCGATTACGGTAAATCCGGAAGGTTCTGCAATAGTACAAGAAATTCCTAAGGGTACCTATAACTATGATACAAATTTTTCCCTTCCTGTTGATGCAATTGGAGGATCAGCTCAAGGTGCTATAAAAGGCAATTTAACTATTACTGCGGGAACAAGAATTACTATTTTATATACGTCTACATTAATAAATGGTGCTTACATATTATATGCAACCATATCTTCAAGTGATGATCAGGGAACTCCTACAAGTCCATAAGCTCAACAAGTAAATACTATTTAGGATATCGTTCTAAGTATCACTACAAAGGCTCATTTACCTAATATTTTCATTGAGATTCCCATAATATTTTAGTAAGTTTAAATGTTATAGAAGGAGAATATTTTAATGGAATTCAAAATAAACAGTAGGGTAATAGAAAAACTTTTATCAAAAATAATACCCGCAGTACCAAGCCGAACTCCAATGCCAATTTTGGAAAATTTTCTATTCGAAATAAAAGATGGGTTATTAACAGTTAGTGCAACCGATCTTGAAATTGCATTAAGATCAACCCTAAATGTCAGTGCAGATAAAAATTTAAGGATGGTTATTCCTGCCAGATTATTATATGACATTATAAGATCATTATCTGATACGATGATCCACTTCGAAGTTGAAGATAATCAAAAACTCAAAATTAAAACAGAGAATGGAAAATATGTTCTTAGTTATTCTTCACCCGAAGAATTTCCTGCAATTCCTACCGTAGTAAAGGAAAAAGAAATCTCAATAAATGGAACTGATCTTAAAAAAGCTATTGATCAGACATCATTTGCGATGAGCAAAGAAGATATGAGACCGGCTATGACTGGAACTTTATTGGAATTTACCAAAGACGGCCTGAAGTTTGTTACCACAGATGGACATCGATTGGTTAAATACGTATATAAAACAGTTAAAACCTATGATGAAGATCAGTACATTATTCCAGAAAGAGCTATTTCAGTACTTTCAAAACTTCTCACTGATTCTGATGTTAAAATATTTTTTAGCAAAACAAACATTTCGTTTCTCATAGATGACCTTGAATATACTTCAAGGCTTATCGGAGAAAAATATCCTGCATATTCAAGCGTTATTCCAGCAGAAAATGAAAATCAATTAAAAGTAAATAGAGACAATCTCCATTCGACCATTAGAAGAATGCTATTATTTTCAGCCTCGAATTCCAAACAGGTAAAATTTTCAATTGGTAAAAATAATCTAGAAGTGTCTGCTGAAGATATTGATCATGGTTCAAATGCGACTGAAAATATATATTGTGATTATAGCGGTGAACCAATGGATATTGGTTTTAATACAGCCTATGTAAGTGAGATACTATCTCATGTCAATAGTGATGAATTGATTTTTAAACTTCATTCACCGACTAAAGCATGTATTATTGAACCCTCTTCTCTATCTGAAAATGAAGACCTAATGTTATTGCTTATGCCTGTACGCCTGAATAATTAAATGATTTTATCCTCTATTAATTTAAAGAATTTTAGGAGTCATAAAGATACATATTTAAATTTCTCTGATAAACTCAATTTTATTGTCGGAGGAAATGGGCAGGGTAAAACCACGGTTCTTGAAGGCATTTATTATCTTTGCACTACTAAAGGCATTAGTGCTAAAACTGATTTTGAAGCAGTTAGTTTTAATGAAACTGGTTTTGAGCTTAATGGCGTATTTAATGATTTAAGTGAAAATAAAGTAAGGGTAGTATATTCGGTTGCAGATAATAAAAAATATTACTTTAAAGATTCAAAACCTATTTTTCGATCAACTGATATAATTGGAACATTTCCTGTTGTAATTTTGACCCCTTCTGACCATTCTATTACGCAAGGATCTCCCCAAGAAAGAAGGAAATTTGTCGATACAATAATTTCGCAAGCCAGTGAAAATTATCTCAGGACTTTGTTAGACTATAACAAGACTTTAAAACAACGATCTTCATTATTATATCAGTTGAAAGATAATAAAAAGCCAACCCTTTTCGATGAACTTGAGGCATGGACAGATAAACTTATTGAAGCTGGCTTAAGTATTATTAATTACAGATTAAATTTTACTATAAATTTTATAAAATTTGTTACTGCCTCATATAAAATTATTATGGGAACTGATGAAATTCCAGGAATAAGATATTCTTTTTTGGAAGATTATGAAGGTTCAGAAATTAAAGCCGAATTTTTAAGGCTTATTATTTTAAAGAGAGATGAAGAACTTAAACGAAGCGCTAATCTTGTTGGTCCGCATAGAGATGATTTTATATTTGAATTAAATAAGTTGAGTCTTAAAACATATGGATCGCAGGGGCAGCATAAAACATTTCAGGTGGTGTTGCGATTTGCTCAGTTTTTTTATTTAAAAGAAATCATGGGTATAGTCCCCTTGTTTCTTCTAGATGATATTTTTGGAGAACTAGATGCGATTAGATCTCAAAGATTAAGTGAATACCTTAGAGAACTTGGGCAAATATTTATAACTATGACTGATTTTACTAACCTTTCATTTATTAAGAGATATGAAAAAGATAGACATATAAATCTTAGATCAGGACAGGTTGTATATGGCTAACAACTTTGTGAAATTATCAGATATTATTAATACGAGGACTGAGTTTGAGGGTCTTAAGAATAAAATAAAAGAAACAGAAGTTGTAGATGTTTTTCTTGAAATATTTCCTGATTTAGGGAAGGTTGCCAAAGTTTTGAAGTTTGATAAAAAAACTTTATTCCTTAAAGTCGAGAATTCAGTTTGGCGTAGCGAACTTAAATTTAGTGAGAGTGTGATCAAAGAAAAATTAAATACATTCTTCAAAGAAGAAAGAGTCAAGTTCATAAAATTTTCATAATAAATTCTAAAATACTTCGGAAGAAAAATGGCTAACGGAAATGCAAATAATGATTATAGTGCAAAGAATATTAATGTACTGAAAGGCCTTGAAGCCGTGAGGAAAAGACCAGCAATGTACATCGGGGATGTAGGCCCCAGAGGTCTCCATCATTTGGTAAATGAAGTCGTAGACAACAGTATTGATGAGGCATTGGCTGGTTATGCAGACAATATATTATTAACCATACATAAAGATGAAACTATTTCTATAGATGATAATGGCAGGGGGATCCCTGTCGATATGCATCCGGAGGAAAAAAGGTCTGCGCTTGAGGTTGTCATGACTATGCTTCATGCTGGAGGCAAATTTGATAAAAATACCTATAAGGTATCTGGCGGACTTCACGGAGTAGGAGTTTCAGTGGTAAATGCGCTTTCCGAATGGCTTAGAGTTGAAGTGAAAAGAGACGGAGGAGTTTTTGTCCAGGAATATAAAAAAGGAATTCCTGTTAAACCAGTAAAGGAGATAGGGAAAGCAAAGAAAAATGAAAGAGGTACATTAATCACCTTCCGTCCTGATTCAGAAATATTTAAAGTAACTACTTTTAAATTTGATACTATAGCCGAACGTATTAGGGAATTAGCATATCTTAATAAAAATATAAGTATAAGAATAATTGATGAAAGAGACGGAGAGGATATCACTTTTCATTTTAAGGGCGGTCTTATAGAATTTGTAAAATATCTCGATGAAAACAGGGAACCACTTCATAAAACAGTATATATTGAAGGAGAAAAAGATGGAACGCCAATTGAATTGGCCTTTCAGTATAATGCTTCCTATTCAGAAAATATTTTCTCATATGTTAATAATATCAATACAACTGAGGGAGGAAGTCATTTAGTAGGATTTAAATCTGCGTTAACTAGAACTTTGAATAATTATGCCTACAAGAACGGTATTATCAAAGAAGGCAAAATTCAATTGACCGGAGATGATTTTCGAGAAGGATTAACGGCAGTTATATCAGTGAAGGTTGCCGAGCCGCAATTTGAAGGACAGACAAAAACCAAGCTTGGTAACAGTGAAACAAAATCAGCAGTGGAAACACTTATAAACGATAAATTAGGAGAGTTTCTTGAAGAAAATCCTTCTGTTGGTAAAAAAATAATTGAAAAGTGTCTGATGGCAGCGGAAGCAAGGGAAGCTTCCAGAAAGGCAAGGGACCTTACCAGAAGAAAAAATGCCCTTGATACAATGAATCTGCCCGGTAAACTCGCAGACTGCTCAATTACAGACCCTGAACACTGTGAAATGTATATAGTTGAAGGTGATTCTGCCGGTGGTTCTGCAAAACAGGGAAGAGATAGGAGATTTCAGGCAATACTTCCTCTAAGGGGTAAAATCCTAAACGTGGAAAAGGCCAAAGTGAATAAAATTCTTGAAAATAATGAAATTAAAGCAATGATAGCAGCAATAGGATCTGGTTTCGGACCCGACTTTGATCATAATAAAGCCAGATATGGTAAAATAATTTTGATGACTGATGCAGATGTTGATGGAAGCCATATAAGAACCCTTCTGCTTACCTTTTTTTACAGGTATATGAATGACCTTATCACTTCCGGTAAAGTATACATTGCCCAACCTCCCCTATATAAAATTAAAAAGGGGAAGGAAGAATACTACGCATTTGATGAGAAGGAAAGAGATGAAATTCTCAAACGATTTAGACCCAATGGGAAAGAAGATGATGAAACTGGCACATCAGATGATGGGATGCCAAAAGGAATTGTTATCTCCAGGTATAAAGGTTTAGGCGAAATGAATCCAGAGCAATTATGGGACACAACGATGAATCCTGAAACAAGAACTGTTCTCCAGGTAAATGTTGAAAGTTCCGCCGCTGCAGATAAAATATTCGAAACTCTTATGGGCGATGCTGTCGAGCCCAGGCGGGCATTTATTGAAAAGAACGCCAAATATGTCCGTAACTTGGATGTTTAGTTTCCCTTTAGTTTTATTAAATTATATTAAATTGTTATTATGGCTACAATATTTGAAAAAATAACTCCAGTATCGCTCGAAGAGGAAATGAAATCCTCCTATATTGATTACTCAATGTCTGTTATTGTTGCTCGTGCACTTCCAGATGTAAGAGACGGGCTAAAACCTGTTCATAGGAGAGTTCTATTTGGAATGAATGAACTCGGAATGACTTTCAATAAACCCTACAAAAAATCTGCCAGAATAGTGGGAGAGGTTCTTGGTAAATACCATCCACACGGTGATACAGCTGTCTATGATACTATGGTCAGAATGGTTCAGGATTTCTCATTACGCTATCCTCTTATTGATGGCCAAGGCAACTTTGGATCAGTAGATGGCGATTCTGCTGCGGCTATGCGTTATACTGAAGCCCGCCTTGCAAGAATTGCAGATGAAATGCTACGGGACTTAGATAAAAATACAGTTGCCTTTACTTCCAATTTTGATGATTCTCTACAGGAACCGACTGTCCTCCCTTCTTACCTCCCTAATTTATTAGTTAATGGATCAAGCGGAATCGCTGTTGGTATGGCAACAAATATTCCACCACATAATTTAACTGAAGTTGTTAATGGTCTTATAGCACTGATTAATAAACCAGATTTGCCTGTTGAAAAATTGATGAAATATATTACCGCCCCTGATTTTCCAACAGGCGGAATAATTTATGGTTACGAAGGAGTAAAAGACGCATTTACAACAGGACGCGGAAGAATTGTTATCAGAGCCAAAGCCAATATTGAGACTCTTAAAAATGGAAGAGAAAATATTATCATTACTGAACTCCCTTATCAGGTGAATAAAGCTAATCTTATTGAAAAGATTGCTGACCTAGTAAGAGAAGGGACCCTTAATGATATATCAAATATCAGAGATGAATCAGATCGTGATGGTTTAAGGGTTGTTATCGAATTAAAGAGAGATGGGCAGCCTGCGGTTATTCTTAACCAGTTGTTCAAACATACTGCAATGCAGACAACCTTTGGCGTTATTATGTTGGCACTTGTCAACGGTACGCCTAAAGTTCTAACTCTAAAAGAATGTATGCAACATTTTATCACTCATCGTATGGATGTTTTGATAAAAAGAACAAAGTTCGAACTTGATGCTGCTGAAAGACGCGCACATATTTTAGAAGGTTATATAATTGCTCTTGATAATATCGATGCAGTGATTGATACAATTAAAAAATCACGCGATACTGAAACGGCTAAAAACAACCTTATGCGCCGTTTTAAACTTAGCGATATTCAAGCTAAAGCAATTCTTGATATGCGCCTCCAAAGATTAACGGGACTAGAAAGAAAGAAAATTGAGGATGAATACCGCGATCTAATTAAACTAATTGAAAATTTAAAAGGCATTCTAACTTCAGAAGAAAGACGATACTCAATAATTAAAGAAGAACTCATTGCCATCAGAGATAAATATGGCGATGCAAGAAAAACTGAAATTGTTTACAATTATGAAGAGTTCTCACTTGAAGATATTATTGCCGAAGAAGATGTTGTAGTTACAATTTCCCATAATGGTTTTATTAAAAGATTTCCTGTTAGTGGTTATCGAAAACAGGGACGGGGTGGAAAGGGTGTTACTGGTGCAGGCACCAAAGATGATGATTTTATTGAGCATATGTTCATTGCCTCTACCCATCATTATATAATGTTCTTCACGGATCAGGGAAGAGCTTATTGGCTCAAGGTACACGAACTCCCAGAAGGTGGCAGAGCTACACGTGGAAGATCCATTATAAATCTTATAGAAAAAGATAAAGATGAAAAGATAGCAGCTTTTGTTTCGGTTAAGGAGTTTCGAGAAGATACCTTCCTAGTTATGGTAACTGAAAAAGGAACAATCAAAAAAACAGTTCTTTCTGCATATGGAAATGTAAGAAAAGGAGGAATAAATGCAATTAATATTACTTCTGGAGACAAACTTATATCAGTAAAAATGACAGACGGAACTAATGATATTGTGATTGGTACTAAGAATGGACTGGCTATCCGATTCCACGAAAAAGATGTAAGGGTAATGGGTAGGGTTGCTACAGGTGTAAGAGGAGTAAATTTAGGTAAGGGAGATATTGTCGTCGGTCTTCTTGTAATCAAAAGAAACGATCATATACTCGTTGTGACTGAAAAGGGTTATGGAAAACGCTCAGATATTAATGATTATAGAATTACACATCGTGGTGGGAAAGGAGTGATTACCGTAAAAACTAACGAAAAAGTTGGTAAAATGATTGCGATGATGGAGGTTGTAGATGGTGATGAACTTGTAATAATTTCAACCCAAGGAATGGTGATTAGGCAAAGTGTAATAGAGATTCGATTAATGGGTAGAAATACCCAAGGGGTAAGGGTCATTAGACTCAATGAAGGGGATACAATAGCAGATATTGCTAAAGTAGTTCCTGATGATGATGTCAATGGTGAAGAATGATGCCAGACATGTACTGAAAAGACACTTTACGTCCATAAGCCTGGAAGGCTATATCATATATAAATTAGCCTAAAGTTATATCGATAAAGAAGATTTTCCAGTTATTGTATGTCTCGTAATTATTATAATAAAAAAGAGATGAGACATATAAATAAATAAAATTATTAATATTTGATTCAAAACCTTCGGTCATTTGGCTTATTATTATAAAGCCATTTGATTTTGATCCATGCAGGGGATCCGCTTGAACTGGTGTCCCGTTCAGTAATAATCATTTTTGAATAATGAGAATCGGAATCAAAAAGAAAAAAATAGTTCGTTTCTGAATTCTGCACACTAGTTACCCAAGTGTCCAACACAGTAGGAGATTCAACACTATCATCCAAATTCGAAGATAATCCAACAAAAAAAGATGTGATTCTATTATCGATATTTATGGTAGGGGTTGTAATAACAAATTCATTACTTGAATAATAAATATCTACCGAATCTTTTCCGCCTGAAGTTATTAAGGAAGATTCTCCTTTCTTTAATATAATACCGCTTGGCATATTATTAATCCCCGTGGTATCCCAAATTTGAATAGGACCATATTCAGAAACTGAAATATCACTAATAAATGTTTTATTAATAATAATATGAGAACCATCCAAAACATTAACCGAAATAGTATCATCTAAATAATTT
>JARLHD010000300.1 GCA_031292435.1 Ignavibacteriaceae bacterium | reverse complement strand
AATCCTTTATGTTAGTTGAAAGTTAATCTATTTTTTGTTAAAATGGAAGAATATAGGAATGGAAAGAAGGTCAGTAATGTGCAGGTTTTCTTAAGAATAATTGATGGTGGTGGAATAATTATATAGTTTTGGATATCTAATTGATTTATAGGGAATATGGAGTCCTTATGCGGTTACTAATCTATGTGAATATCTTTTCAATTTCGCTGATAACTATTATTTCACAGGGGTGCTCATCGCGATTGCTGGAACAATCCTCATCTCATAAAGCCCTGGTACAGAATGATATGTACCTGATACTGACGGATGAACAGTACAAAGAGTTGGGGAGTCTAACGACTGACAACGAAATCAATAATTATGTTGACAACTTCTGGAAGGAAAAGGACATTGAATTAAAGAATGAATATACTAATAGGCTGAAATATGCCAACCTTCATTTTCCTGATCTATATGGATGGGGCAGATCAGACAGGAAAAGAATTTATCTTACATACGGACCGCCTACAAGTATAGACAGGACTAATTTTGCGGACCTTCCATTAGATGTAATAACAAAAGCAAGATCAATAGAGATATGGTATTACAGTTGTCCGGGGAAGAACAATTCGTTAAATACGTTGTTTACAGATGTGAGCAAAGGAGAGATGAAATTTGTATTTGCGGATATGACGGGTTCAGGCTTTTATAAAATAATAGACTCATCAGAAAATCCGGGGGATATAGATTCAAGGATATTTCAATAAGGCCCAGGGGGAACTGAAAGAGGAGTATAGCAAAAACCTCTGAGGTCTAGATAAACCCCAGAGGTTAGAATAAACTTTATTTAAGAAGGATCATCTTTTTAATTTCGGAGAAATTATTTTTATTAGACTTATCCACAGCAGTAATCCTATAGAAGTAAACACCTGAGGATAGTTTAGATGAACCGAAGTTTACGGAGTAATATCCTGCGGGTTGTTCTTTATTCACAAGCTGACTGACTTTTTCACCGGTTATATTATATATATCGAGAGTGACCCTGGAATCAGAGGGAAGATTGTAATCTATCCGGGTGGAGGGATTGAACGGATTTGGATAATTTTGGGAGAGTGAATACCCTT
>JARLHD010000299.1 GCA_031292435.1 Ignavibacteriaceae bacterium | reverse complement strand
TATCCTTTCCCGGTTATCTTCTGGAACATATACCATCTCGTTTTCTAAATCTGGATATTCTACAAATAAATATCCTGGATTCCAGTTTGTAGGTGGCGGTCAGGCTTTCTTGGGCTATATGTCTGTTTTCCCTTTCCCCGATTTTACTGTTTCACATATATCAGCAGCTATAACAAATGATAGTGTATTATCTATTCAGGGAACATTATCTGACTCAAGCTCCGATAATAGATACGTTCTGTTGTTTTGGGGAACTTCTCCCAATGTTTCTTCTGATCCTAAAAATTATTTGTTTTGTAATACGCTCTTCCTCTATAATCAGTCTGTAACATTTTCAGAACAATGGAGTACTAATATTTTTTACGATAGGGGATTCGTAAAAGGTCAGACGATGTATATGGTTGCCTATTCTCTTTCAAATTCTTCCGGCAGCTATCTCGATTTAACAACAGGAAGATATTATTACTCCGGTATTAGCCAGGTTTCCTCTAATGTCGTAAGTATTCTCATACCCTAATTTCTTTTTGCAATATGACCATTAAAATAAATGTTATTAAAAAAACTTATTCTTTTTTACTATGGAACGCTTTTTTTAATATATTTTTTCCCAAAAAACCTGCAACTCCTTTAATTTTAAGGAGATAACTAAATTTGGAATAGTACTAATTTGTTAATAATTTGTATATTAATAATACACATTATGATTTTTATAGTACCAAATCGTTAAAAATGTGTATATTATATCAACACGCAATAATTTTTTATTGGAGGGCAAAGTTTTGAAATATTTCATTTTGGTTTCTTTGTCTCTATCGTTCTTCTTTTATGGATGCATGCAAAATCCCCCTGTCGTTAAGGATGGAAATGGTACCTTGGAACTAAAAGCTATTTGGAATAAATCTCTTGATACCATCCCGGATCTTGCCCCTCTGCAGAATGCAAAAGTAATACTGAGTTCCCAATATGGAATGCAGGTATATTATACTGGATCGGATGGCTATTTAAGATTGTCTCACCTTCCTGCAGCAAGTTATAATATCGCTGTTAAAGGAACCCATCCTAATGATCCCACAATTATTCTCGTCGCCTCTAATAGGGGTCTTAATATTGGCTCTGGTCAAACCTGCACATACACCGATACTGCCAAACCTGTTTCAAATTCTGGTATCGCAATAAATG
>JARLHD010000298.1 GCA_031292435.1 Ignavibacteriaceae bacterium | reverse complement strand
TTGTGTTAGAGTCTGACTGGAATTACCATCATAGAGAATCAGGTTTTTAGTACCCGGCGTACCAGCATAAAAGTTATTATTATCAGAGCCAGATAAATAAGAGGAACCTAAAGCAGAAGATGAGCCAAATGCAATTGTGTAACCCCCAATAGTTACAGCTGTATTAACTAAAATATTATTGGCAAGAAATAAAGAAGCAGGTTGATTTATATAGGCAGCATAAGTCATTGCACCGGAACCGGCATTGCCATTAATATATACGGTATTATAATATGCATTAACAGTACTGCCAGCAATGCACAAGCCAGCAATTGCAGTTAAACTTGATGAATTGACAGCATTAAGGTCAGAGATTAAATTATTATAGACGTTATATGAGCCGGAAGTAAAATAAATTCCATAAACACCGGCATTACCATGATTACATGATAAACCATATACATTGCAATTATATATATTCCCTGAATTGCCACCGCCCAAATAAATACCATAAACTGAACTTGCACTATTAACTGAAGGAGTCATATTAGAAAGATTATATACTGTATTATTATGGACTGATCTTGAGTTTAAACCTCCGGAAGTACTTAAATAAATACCATAAACATTAGATATATCATTTGAATTTGTTGCATCATACGAGAGATTATAAACAGTATTATTATAATTATTTTCACCATTAAAGGTGTTTTCATTATCAATTCCCTTCATTTGTTCAGTAGTAGCAGAGGTAGTATTTTGGCATAAAAGATCATGTACAATGTTATCATGAACACTAAGGGAACCATTCGAATAATAGATCCCAATCATTTGAGCATTAGGAGCATTCTTTTTAGTAAGATTATATACCTGATTACTATAAATGTTATGCGTACTATTTAATAATGCTGCAGTTGAAGAAATTCCATAAAAATATCCTGACCCAGCAGTAACATCGATAGTACAGTCGTGGACTAAATTTCCACTGACATTTACTACAGCAGCAGAAGCATTCTGATAAATTCCATAAAACGTACCGGTTGAGCTATTATTATTAAAAGCGAAACCCTTGACTTCATTATTTTGAATATTTACGGTATTTGAAAATCCCCCACTGCCGATATTATTATATATAGCATAATGATAACCAGAGAGAGCATCACTTGTCATCTGAACCGTATTTCCTATTATATCAACATTAGAGTTATTGCCATTTGTTAACTGAATACCATAGAAAGCGAGTGTAGTACCAGCACCACCATTTATAGAATTATAATTAACTTTCAGATTGTTCTGGTACTGAGCAAATATTCCTGCGCATACAGAAGCACCTGCACCAAAATTAGTAATAGTATTTCCAGTTCCGGGCAGTCCACCAATTTCATTATTCTGATCATAGAAAAAATTAGGAGGGGCTGAGGAATTATAACCATTCACATAGATACCATAATATGCTTTGTCTATTGAATTGTTATAGAATTTACAATAGCTGGCAGCATCCGTTACGGCAGTAAGAGTACGTGAAGTACCGGAAGGATTGCCGGGTTCATGATTACCGACATAAATGCCTTTTGTAGCGGTAAAAGTATTGGGCAAGGAGCTTTGTAATAATGTTATTTTACAATTTTTAATTGTTACATATTGGCAACCGTTGAAAGGAGCTGAACCATTCTGTAGCAAGAGAGCGTATCCCCATTCGATATAATCTGTACCACCGGGAGTAACATCTTTCAGGTCAATTCCGTCGAAGGTAATATAATCGCCGCCTGCAATGATAATGATACCATCAAAATTATTTGAGGTGCCAACACTTGATTGAATCAGCGGATTTGAACCGGCACCAGATTTTTGAAACGTTATAGTGTTAGCTGCTGTACCACTTGTATTTATTGTAAGAGAGGCAGGTTCATTGAAGGTTTGACCGGCGATTACGTTAAAGGTAACCGGACCAGTAATACCAGTATTCAATGATGTAACAGCATCTGCGAAGGAGTGAAAATTTGTTCCCCCAGTGGCTATGGTGTTATCAATGGTATAATTGCCAGACAAAGCAGCAAACGAAAGGGAAGGAAGCCAAAATGAAAGCATAATAAGAAAGAGGCTTATAATTATATTTCTATGAAACTGTGAAAAGTTATCCATCATTTTACCTTTTGATTATTTAAGTAATTTATGCTGTAAGGGGAATTTCTCATTTATTAAGCAAATAATTGCAACATTCATCGTACCAAATATACAACAAAATAGATTATCCGTTTTTTAGCCGATTTTGTAAGGTTATGATAAAAATGGAATAATTTAGCAAAGTTATCATCACCATATTTAGCGATATAGCTAAATATTACATCATATTATTAAATCTTATTCCCATCTTGCAATTTGAGCTGCTTCAGGGTCGCATCTATGGGTATTCTATGGGTATTCTATGGGTATTCTACGGGTATTCTGCGTCGTTCAACTATCGCTCATTTATTGCTTTTATTCCGAATAAAATATGAATGTGCATACATCACAATAATTATAAAAATTATGAATAATCGCCGATAAAATAATTTGGGAGACATTTGGGATAGAGGTAATAAATATTTTCAATTTAATTTTACAATATGTCGAATTAAGAAAGGGGGCAAGTAATTCCTGCTAACAATCCAATATTGAATCGAGAGTACGAATATTATTTCTGATATGGAATTATTTGGAGTTTAATTATTAGCGGGTTTAATGTTAAATTGTGGTCTTATTTATATCTTTATTCTAATATTTTTTAGTGTTTAATGAACCCAAAGAAAAAGAAATTTGTAATAATTGATGCAATGGCTTTGGCATACAAGGCATATTTTGCATTTATAAACCGTCCCCTAAAGACAAGTAAGGGAGAGCCGACATCAGCCGTTTATGGATTTTTGAATCAGCTTATTAAAATATTTGAAGTTAATAAGCCGGACTACATTGCGGTCGCATTTGACTCGAAGGAGAAGACATTCAGGCACGAGAAGTTTGAGAGTTATAAATCATCGCGAGCCGAAATGCCGGATGATATGATTCCCCAGATAAAGAGGATAAAGGAAATAATCGAACTGCTTGATATTCCTATTTACATATTGAGCAGATATGAAGCGGACGATATTATAGGGACAGCGGTTAAGTTAGCGGAGGAACACGGACTGGAGTCGTATGTTATAACTCCCGACAAGGATTTTAACCAGTTAATTACAGAGAACGTAAAGATAGTGCGACCGGGTAAGACGACAGATGAGATTGTTATATTTGATATTGCCAAGGTAAAGGAGGAGTTCGGGTTTGAGCCTAAGCAGATGATCGATTACCTTGCGCTGGTTGGGGATGCATCGGACGATATACCGGGGGTAGCGGGGGTTGGACCGAAGACGGCGATTCCATTGATCCAGAAATACGGGTCGGTAGAGAACCTTTATGAACACATTGAGGAGATAGAGAAGGCAGGACTTAAGAATAAACTGATTGAGGGGAAGAAGAATGCCATAATATCCAAAGACCTGGCGACGATCCATCGTTCGGTAGAATTAGATTTTGATTTTGAAAAGACAAGAGTTACAAGACCTGATTTTGACAAAGTACGTCCAGTATTTATAGAGTTGGAATTTAAGAATTTATACAGCAGGTTACTTAATACATATGATAATCATGCTAACGCAAATGGTGATAATGCAATAGAAGTAACGGAAGTTGAAACTTCTACATTTGAGGCGGAGTCAGAAGTTTATGATAATAAGAAAGCAGATTACAGACTAATTACAAACGTAAAGGAAGCAGAGGAATTAGCTGCAAAGCTTTCGAAGCTTGACCTGTTTGTATTTGACACCGAAACGGATGCGCTTAATTTATTCGATTTGAATATTGTGGGGGCATCGGTATCTGTGGCGCCATATACAGGTTATTTCATTGCGATAAATCCGTTTCAGAATAAAGGGAATTTATTTGACAAGGATTTATCGGAACGGTTAGCGTTAGCAGATTTTATACGGATATTCAAACCAGTGTTCGAGAATCCCAAGATCAGGAAGGTATGCCAAAATGCAAAGTTTGATATAGGGGTACTGCGAAGTATCGGGATTGAGGTAAAGAATTTTTATTTCGACACTATGCTGGCTAGTTACTGTATCGATCCAGACCAGAAGCATGGTATGGATGAACTATCGGTAAAGTATTTACGTTATAAGCCGATTGCGCTATCAACTTTAATTGGAATAAAGAAAGATCCTTCAAAGATGTTTGAGGTGAAGCTTGAGGAGCTTAGTAATTATGCGAGTGAAGATGCGGATGTTACGTACAGGTTATACGAAGTGCTTGATAAAGAGTTAGAGAAGAATAAACTTACAAAGTTAGCTTATGAGATTGAATTCCCGCTGATACCTGTTCTTGAAGATATAGAGAGAGAGGGAATAAAAGTAGACAAGGGAATACTTAACAGTCTGAGCAAGGACCTGCTGATACTTCTGGATAATTACACAAAGAGGATATATGAGACTTGCGGACAGGAATTTAATATTAACTCACCGCAACAGCTTCAGAAGATATTGTTTGATAAGCTGCTACTGAAGACGGGTAAGAAGACTAAGACGGGGTTTTCGACAGATGCACGATCACTTGAAAACTTAAGGGGTGAGCATGAAGCGATCGATCTGATACTGGATTACAGGCAGGTTGCAAAGTTAAAATCGACTTATGCAGACTCGCTGCCTAATCTTATACATCATAAGACGGGGCGGATACATACGAGCTTTAACCAGACTGTAGCGTCAACTGGCAGGCTTTCCTCCAATGATCCTAATCTACAGAATATTCCTGTACGAACTGAAATGGGGAAAGAGATACGTAAAGCGTTCGTACCCCGAGATAAGAACTATGTTATTTTAAGTGCGGATTATTCGCAGATAGAACTTAGGATAA
>JARLHD010000297.1 GCA_031292435.1 Ignavibacteriaceae bacterium | reverse complement strand
TAATCGCTCAATGCGAATATAACCGCTGATGTTTCCTGAGTTGATCTCCATGAGTATCCCTGCTTCTGCATAATTAACCAGCTGACTGCCTTAGAAATAAGGTCTGATTTGCTGCCCGACTTTATCAATGCCTTTACTGCAAATGAAGTCGATTGAACCATATCGTCCTGCCAGTTATAATGCCATTCCTTCCCGCTCCAGAATACCATGCCCGATTTATTCTCAGCCATTGAGATCAATCTGTTTGCATAATCCTTTGCAAGTGTTCTATTATTAATATTCACAAGTGTCATTATATTAAGAGATAAAGAATAAGCGTTTAATTTATTCTCTTCCATCCCTTTAATTTTTTCCAAAATGAATGAATCATATTTTTTGTCATCTGATGACGATAAAGCATAAAGCATAAAAGCCAGCGTAGTTGGATCAGATACCGGAATATTTAACTGGCTGTTAAGATTTCCAACCCCTTTTTTATAAATCTCTTCGTCTAATTCATAACCTGCCTTCTTTGCCAGGTTCATACCGTAAATTACATATGCGGTCATATAGGGATGGGTGTTGTCATTTGTCCACCATCCCCAGCCGCCGTCAGGATGTTGAAAACTGTACAGCCTTTGCAGTCCTGCGTTCACCATTTCAGGCATTTCTATTATAGTATTTGAATTCAATGGGATCTTAAGATCCTTAAATGTATTTGCCACTATAATTGTCGGAAGGAACCTGCTCATTGTCTGCTCTACGCATCCGTAAGGATAGCCGGCAAGATCATCAAGCGCTTTCAATATTGTACCCGCAAGAGTAGGTGTAATTGTAAATGAGAATTTTGCGCTTCTTAAATCAACCCCTTTAGGGATATTAAACTGCAAATCTTCTTCCTTCTTATCTGAGAATTCCGCCGTAACAGATTTTACCTCTTTTATTCCTTTCGGTATTATAGGTACTTTCAGTTCCAATGCATCTGATTCGGTATTGGTTAAAGCCTCAGCATTTAATTTAACTTCCCCGATAGGAATATCAACTTTAACAACCCAGTCAATCCTGAGTTCAGTATTCTTATCAATCGTAAGTTCGTATAATCCTTGTTCCTGGCTGTACATATTGGTTGAATATCCGGGTGTATTGATGTTCGACCTGATAAGTGTCAGGTTGTCTGCCTTAAATGAAATCTTAGTCCTCTTCTGTTCATTCAGATAATTATGAACAATAGTGGATATCGTAATTTCATCTCCCTCCCTGAAAAAGCGGGGTGTCTCCATCCTGATTAAAAGATCTTTTCTGGTAATGGTTTTATTTATTTCCTGCCCCACATCGGTATTGGCTGTTACTCCTTTTACAGATGCCCGCCATGTTGTGAGGTTATCCGGCATTTTGAATTTGACATCAGCAATCCCGCTTTCGTTTGTCCTTACATCAGAAACCCAATATGCTGCATCTACGAAGTTTGATCTTACTACTGCTTCTTTGTAATCAACTTTTACAGCTGTATTCATGCTTTTTTCCATCATCTGGGGAGCGCCTTTCAGTTCAATCATTGACATATCCACTCCTCCGGCATTAGATTCCCGCATAACATTACCGTTTTGCAAACCACGCAGCTGTTCAACAGGCCAATCTACAGAAATATCAAATTTTTTCTCTTTACCAATGGCAACTTTGTCAATTACAATTAAAGAGCCCTGAAGATTAAAATAGAACAGTGAATAGTCCCCCTGTTTAATTTTATTAAACTCATAATTGCCCGAAGTATCTGTAGTCGTGATATAAAAGTTACTTTTATTATTCAGGATAAGTTTAATCCCGCCGTAAGTTTTACCTTCTTTATTTTTAATTTTGCCGTACAATCTGCCATTCCCCTTCTGATCATTT
>JARLHD010000296.1 GCA_031292435.1 Ignavibacteriaceae bacterium | reverse complement strand
TTTAATGTAAAAATTGTATTTTATGTAAAAGGTAATTTTTATAGTTAATCCACATTATAAGGTTAAACAAAAGGAGTACTTTATGAAAAAAGTAATTTTACCAATTATGTTCACATTATTCTTGGCATTTACTTTGTTTGCCCAGAATGTACCTAATGGGGGTTTTGAAAGTTGGACAAGTGGAAATCCCGATAACTGGTTTGCCGATAATATAGCTTCAATTGCAACACCTGTTACTCAGTCAACAACAGCCCACTCTGGCTCCTATTCGGCTAAAGGTGCAGTGATTAATACTATTGGCGGGTTAATTGGACCTGGCCTTCTATCCGGACCTGGTGGAGGTGGTTTCGCCATTACTCAAAGATTTAAAACAGTGACTGGATACTATCAGTTAAATCCCGTTCAGGGGGATAATTTAATTCTAAATTTCATTTTGTTTAAAAGCGGATCTCCAATTGGTACTGGTGAAGCTATTATAACGGCTGCCGCAACTTCCTGGACTCAATTTAGTATTGATTTTATCTATATAACATCCGATATCCCCGATAATTGTATACTTCAATTCGCGATTGCTGGACCAACTTCCGGAAGTGATTATCATTTAGGTACTTATTTCCTTTTGGACGATGTGAACCTTACTGGTACAGCAACCTCTGTAAATGATAAGATTGTTATTCCTGCACAATTCTCATTGGAACAGAATTATCCTAATCCGTTCAATCCTTCAACTAAAATTCAGTATAATATTCCACAGAATTCCTTTGTTAGCCTTAAAATATATAATGCTCTCGGAATGGAAGTTGCCACCCCGATTAATGGTGTCATTCCTGCTGGAACGCATGAAGTTGAATTCGATGCTTCTAATTTGAATTCGGGTGTATATTTCTATACCCTGAAAGCAGGTGATCATTTTGTACAAACACGGAAAATGATACTTATAAAATAGTCTCATTCTTATTATCAGGGTTAAATTTATTTAACAAAAAAGGATCCATGAATGGATCCTTTTTTGCATCTAAACCCTTCTTTAACCTAAAATCATATATTCACTTTCCTTAGCAATATTATGCTTATTTTTATCTATGTTTTATATCATTTTGCATAATAGTATATGCTGTTATTAAAAGAAAAATTTTCTAAAATCTTATTAGCCTTAGTTGTATTCTCCCAATTATTTGTATTAAATAGTTGTAATGAAAAATCATCTTCCTCCCCCAAATTAGTAAAATTCATAGTTAAGCTAAAAGTCAAATCTTTTAATTATAATATATATCTTTCTGGGAATAATGCTGCCTTGGGAAACTGGAATCCAAAAGCTGTGCCCATGGAAAAGATATCGGATTCAGAATGGACCAAAACTGTTAAAATCAACGAAGGTGAGAAGATTGAATTCAAAGCAAATTCAGGTCATTGGTGGGCAGAACCTCTCGATAGTAATTTGAATCTTTATGATAATTTTAAATTACAGGTTGTCCGTGATACCACTTTAATTATAAATATGTTCGGATGGTCTAATAAAATTATAAACAACATTCCTGTTCTGTATCCTGATCGCTTTCTGCCCCAAAGAAGTCCCTTGGTTCTTGACAATCTCTGGAAATATCACCCTGGTGATAACCTTGATTGGAAAAATTTAAATTATAATGATTCGCTATGGGTACAAACAGATTCATATCTTAATTGGACTAAAGACACTGATCCTAAATGGGAAAATATAGGGTGGTTTAGGTTTCACTGTTATGCAGATTCGTCGATTTGGAACACTACTCTTGCTTTCTCTATTTCACAATTTGGCGCTTCTGAAATATACTATAATGGTAAACTGCTTTTCTCTTGCGGTAAGATTGGGAATTCATCAGAATCATCTAAGCCTTTGCAGAATAGAAAATGGATGGAATTTAAGGTTGATCCACAGTATTATCAGCTTTTTGCTGTAAGATACTCCAATTATAAATGGAAGGATCAGTTAGACCAGGGTTTTAATCCCGGCTTTGCAATTTATATAAAGGATATGAATACTATTCTTAATTCACTACAGGAGAATCTTAGTAGTTTTGTAATTAATCAAACCACATATACGCTAATACCACTTATTCTTTTTTTCATCCATTTATTTCTTTTTATTTTCTATCCTAAACAAAGACAAAACCTGTTTTATGCATTAAGCCTGCTTGGTTTCGCTGGGATTACTTATTTTGGTTATCAGAAATCAATTGCTGTTAATACTGCATCCATTATCCTTTATTATCAGTTAAATGAAGTTTCAGTTTCTGTTACTGTATTTTTTGGGTTACTCACTTCCTATGCTATTGATTATATAAAATTTCCAAAACGATGGCTGGCATTCTTTATAGCATTTGTTATCCTCTCCATCTGGGGCTTTCTGCATCCCATTGATTCAGGTATCTTAAACTACTTTTTTTTCGGTATTACAGCAGTTGACATCATTTTCTCTGCATTTAATGTTAAAGGGAAAAAGAAATTTAGAGGAAGCTGGATAATATTTATAGGTCTTATCATATTGGTTATTTTTGTGGTCTATCAGGTCCTGATTGATTACCGTCTGCTTCCGATGCCCTTCGGAATTAATCAGGTTTTTGTATATGGGATGTTAGCACTTATAATATCGATGTCCCTCTATTTATCATTCAATTTTGCATTTATAAATAAGGGCTTGGAAAAACAATTAGCGAATGTTAAAATCCTATCCGCTAAAACGTTAGAACAGGAAAGAATTGCAAATAAGCTGGAACTTGAAAGACGTATTCTTGATATTGAAAACGATAGAAAAACTAAAGAGCTGGAATCGGCAAAAGAACTGCAGATATCCCTCTTGCCTCAAAATGTACCTGCAATTAAAAACCTCGATATATCTTGTTACATGGAAACAGCTGCGGAAGTCGGCGGGGATTATTATGACTTTTTCACCTCGGGACCTAATAACCTTACTGCTGTAGTGGGTGATGCAACCGGACATGGTTTAAAAGCTGGCAATATGGTAATAGTTACAAAGGGGCTTCTTAATATTTTTCATGATAAAGAAGAAATTGATGAAATATTAAGAAGATCAAACCATGCAATTAAGAAAATGAATCTAAAAATGTTAACTATGTGCCTGTCTGTTTTAAGAATAAATAATAACAAAATACAGTATTCCTCGGCAGGAATGCCCCCATTGCTGGTTTACAGAAAAAAAACAAATTCTGTGGAACAGGTAATTCTGAAGGCGATGCCCCTCGGTGCATTCTATGATTTCCCTTATCAAAAAACTGAGTTTGAAATTTCAAAGGGGGATATCTGTTTAATGATAAGTGATGGTCTTAGTGAATTGTTTGATAGGGATAAAGATATTCTGGGAATTGAAAGGATATCGGAGTTTTTGAAGAACTCAGCTTTCAAATCAGGTGAAGAAATAGTCAGGGATATACGCATTAAATGTAAATCATGGTCCGGGGATTCTCCTCTTCACGATGACTTAACTATTGTTGTCTTGAAACTAATGGAAAACAATTCATAACCTCTGCAGAACATTCAGTATCTCCACCATTGCCTTCGTATCCATTTCACAATATTTTAATAAATTTTCCCTGGTTTCCTTTATTTTGAATAAATCTTCTTCATAATATAAGCTCTCAAATTCTGCCGACGCAGTCCCCCCATCTGCAATATTTAATTCCGCATAACTCAAATTCGGCACAAGAGCAGGCAGTACTGACTTAATGGAATAAGATCCAAACATTTCGGGTGTATAATAGTATTTCTTCTGAAAGGGCATCATCAGATCAATTATCCTTTCTATTCTTTCCTCTGTTTCTTTAGTGTAATTTGGAAAATCTGAGGCAAGTTCCCTTAATCTTGTAATCTCAAATGCTTTATTATAAACTAAAATTATTCCAGGTTCCTTAGTATCTTTTAATAAATTTATTAAGAACAGCTCTCGCGGGTCACCGTCTGCATCAGCCAGAAACTCATAATGCTCAATATTGTCTGATTGACTCTTTTGATAATGTAATGAATATTGGAAGGGTATCTGCTGATATGGCCTGGTGCCATTGAACAATGGAATGGCCGGCATGAAAGTTTCAAAATCCATAAAATATATTGGAGAACTAATTGAAGATAAAAATTTCTTGACATTATCCGGATCAATAAATGTTTTCTTTTCTATCTGACTCTCAACCTGTAATCTTTGCGACTTGCTTAATGGATAATCTTCCGGAACATCTTCTATGTTTATATAACCTTGTCCATATAAATCAAATTTCTTTTCTCCTTTTAGCCCGGCAATATCAAATACAGAATAATTTGGAATTTCCTTCCAGCAGTATCCATGAAAACCACACAAGTAGGGGTCACTACAATGCGGTCCAATTTCAATAACAGGTATCTCCTTTTTAGCTAGTACTTTCTTAAACCTGTTTAATTCTGATTTAATAAAATCCTGGTGTTTGGAAACTGATTCAGTTATAGGCTCAATATTAAATAGTTTCGTTAATTCAAGTTTGCCGTTTCTTACATATTTATTATTTATATAAACAATTGATATGTCTCCTACATTCAGATTGTTTGAAATTACATAGAATTGTATTGCCGCATCCTGTATATAAGTATCAGAAATCTTAGTAGAACTCTTGACTTCATATATATTCCATTGGTTCCCGTCTCTTACTATTATATCTGCAATTACAAGCACTTCATCAAATACAAAAGCTGCTTCATAAATAATCTTTATCCCGTTTTTAATTAGGTCAGCTGTTTTTTCAATAGCATGTTTTACTTTCTTTGGATCCTCGGTAGCTTTAATCCCTCCGGGGAACAAACCCTGGGCTACCTCTCCTATTTTATGACCCCGGTTAAATATTGTTTGCTGATTTTCACCTATTTCATCCATCAAGTCATAATGATTCTTATAAAGATATAACTGCTTTTCGCATTGGATCCCCTTTATAAAAGAGGATTTGCTGATTAAATATTTATCGGTCATGTATAATAAACTGTTTTGTTACTTATATCTAAATGTATTACTTTTTTGCCATAAAAATTTAGAGACATAATGCTGCAATTAATTAACCTTTGTAAAAAATTCGGTTCCTTTAGTGCTGTTGATGATTTGAATATTCACATTCAGGCTGGTGATTTCTTTGGTTTCATAGGCCAGAATGGGGCAGGAAAAACTACTACTATCAAAATGATTACAGGACTTTATGCTCCTACTTCGGGGAAGGTTCTTATCAATGGAATTGATATCTCTGCCGATCCTGTTAAAGCAAAATATCATATAGGCTATATTCCCGATCAACCTTATTTATATGAGAAACTAACGGGGCGTGAATTTCTATTCTTCACCGGTGGCCTTTATTCTATCGAAAAGACTTTACTGAATATACGTATCAAAGAAACAATTGAAGCATTGCAGATAGGTGATTGGATCGATAAACGTACTGAAGAATATTCGCAGGGAATGAAACAAAGAATTGTTATTGCTTCCTCTCTGCTGCATAACCCTGCAATTTTGGTTGTCGACGAACCAATGATAGGACTAGATCCCCAAAGTGCACTCGCCGTTAAAAATATTCTCTCTGAAAAGGCAGCTTCCGGTTCCGCAATATTTATGTCTACCCACAGCCTTCATGTTGCTGAAGAATTGTGTACCCGGTTCGGAATAATTAAAGACGGTGCGATGATCTTTGAAGGGACTAAAGATGAACTTGAAATTATTAAAGGATCAGACCATAAAAACCTCGAATCTCTCTTCCTGGAG
>JARLHD010000295.1 GCA_031292435.1 Ignavibacteriaceae bacterium | reverse complement strand
GCAAGGTTCGATTCAGCAATCGTTTTAAATCAGCCTTCACTGGATAAATTTGAAAATTCAGTTAAACCTGGCGGACTCTTGATGTACGAAACTTCCGCAATTTTAAATCCCCCCACACGCGATGATATCGAAATTTATAGTATCCCTGCTTCAGAGGAAGCTCTGAAACTAAATAAAAAGCAGGTTGCTAATATGATAATGGTTGGTGCTTTTCTTCAAAAACGCCCAATCCTTAAAATTGAAAATATACTAAAGGCATTAAAGAAAGTGCTGCCTGAAAGGCATCACCACACTATACCTTTAAATGAAAAAGCGCTGCTTTTAGGTCAGCAGCTTGCAAAAGAATTAGAACATTTAGTCGTTCAGTAATAACATTAGGTCCCCTGTTTTTTGAGGTAAATATGAAAGAAAAAGAATTAAAATGTTTGCATGCATGTAAAAATACATGCGCTATGTTGAATGAAGCACTACGCAAAGAAGCCGCTACAGTACGATTTTATGAAGGTTTACTCGATGAGTGTAACCAGCCTGATGTTCGCGATTTTGTATTAAACCTTGTCGAAGAAAGACGCAAAGAAATTCTGAGTATAATTCAAAAACTTAATGAAATACACGCCCGCTCCCAGACTATTGATGGTATCTTTGCAAGTTTCAATAATATTGACGGATAAACCATCTCTGCCATTTTGACACTACTTGATTTATTATAAAAATATTGAATTTGAGTTATTTTCGACATATTACAAGAATTACCCTGCTCTACTCAGATTCAACACAGACACTACACAGATGCATCAAAGATCCATCTCAAATCCATTTCTGCCAATTTGACACAACTTTTTAATAATAGCCCTACACCTGAACCCCTTTTGCCATGGTGCTGCCCGTAAGAGCATAACATTGATTTGATATAATCCCCCTTTTTAAGTCGTCGGGCTCATAATTCGCCACAGCGGACTGCAGGTTTGAGTTTGACTTACCTTCATTAAATCAGTATATTAACTAACTAAATATCGCGGGGTGGAGCAATTGGTAGCTCGTCGGGCTCATAACCCGAAGGTTGTAGGTTCAAGTCCTGCCCCCGCTACTAAGAAAAATATAAAAGCCTTGTAAAATAATAACTTACAAGGCTTTTTCTTTTTCTACATACATATTTCAGACACTTTACCCCCATTAGACCTTAATGTTGATCACTTTTTTATTGAATCTTCCACAATTCTTTCTCCTCTTTATTCAATCTATATATTTTGTACACCGATGAATTAATCTTTTCTTCATGATAGTCAATTTGTGTTTGGAATTGTTCCTTCTGGGTTTGCAGTTTTGTGGATTGTATTTCTTTATTGAGTTTTCAAAGTGCTTCAACGTGACGGTTTATTGTGTTACGTAAATTAATATCAACTGTTGCGTATTCTGGAGCTGGAAAAGATAGGAATGTTTAAGTATTTATTTGGGAAAAGCATCTCTATTGAAGAATGGGTTTATAAAATCCTGTTATCGGGTTTGAGTTTCATTATAATCGGAATGTTTATAAGAATCAAGCTGTTCTTCGAAACGTTCCACTAAAGCTGACACGATTTCCATTGCATTATCTTTCTGCACCGGCACCTCAACAAAAAATAAACAATAATGAAAAAATTAGCTGAATATTATCACAAAAGAAATAGAATACCCTGAATTTGAAAATAATTACCCATTTACTTAAGATGTAAAATAAGTATCCTATTAATTATTAAATGTAACAACAAGAGAATCACAACATGTATTGCCATAACCATCTGTAAATTTAATTAAGAAACAAATATCATATGGTTTTGATTTACTTGATGTTACTGTCATAAAATATCCACCTTCAAGGACATCATTCGGACTAATGGTAAGGGGATATTTGCTTTGGGAATCTTTATGAACATATTGTTCAAGAGGTGCTACAAAATTGACAGAATTATCAGTTGTTGAGATATTTCCAGTAATTTCTCCTTCTGTACTTCCTTTTCCATTATTAATAATAGTAACTGATAATCCTTTATCATTTTCATAGCCATCACTTAAAGTGTATTCAGTAATTTTAAAGTTGGCATTAGAACCTTTTTTAATTGTAGGGTTATTTGGGTCAAGTGGATTCGTATGGTTGTATAATTCACAACTTGAAAAGATGAATATACTTGAGAATACAATAAAGGGAAAATATTTCATGGGTTACCTCTAAAAGAATAATTTAAAAGAGAGGGAATAGATATTTTTTTCTCTTAAAGTCGAATAAGAATAATTATTCAGATTAATTTCATAATCTTTGTTGATATTTCTAATATTTAAATAAGAGTCAATGATACTATAAATTACTACAATACCACTCAAACCAAATAATGCATTAGAAATATTTAATTTTTTATTTGCAAGATCATATTGGTTAACAGCATCAGCCTCAGAAGTAGCATTTTTATAATCATTGTAGCCACTATTCGCAATATTGTGCAAATATATTCCCCCAATAAACGAAATACCGAAAATGGCGAAATGAGTTATTGCATTCTTGGAATCCCCTTGAATAATTTGTCCTAACCCCGGAATAATTGAAGCAGCGCCATATAAAAAGGCTGATCTTTTAAATGGAGAAAGTTTTTCTGATATCTGAATAGTAGTTGAGTTATCAATTTCATGCGCTTTAGTATATTCTTCTTTTGCTTCTACGATATTTCCATTATTTAAATCTTCATCACCTAAGTATATGAATGATTGAGCATATTTTTCCTTTACCTGTTCAATATTCGCCTTATTATATAGCACACATTCTTGATAATATTCAATAGCTTTTCGATATTTTTTCAGACTATAGTTTTCTTCCGCTTTTTCTTTAGAGCAATTGTAATAAAATTTCTTAAATACCTCGCTCTGTTCGGGTTTCAAACCCAGAAGTAGCATTGCTTCCTTAATAACCAATAGAGAATTATCATAATCTTTTTGATTTGAATAATAATTTGTAAACTCTACATAAGTATTGAACATCAGAGAATTGATCTCAGAATTACTCGTTGCATATAGTTTTGCTTTTTCTAATGAATTAATTGTTCCCCTATAATTCTTTTCCTTAAAATATCCTTTTGCTTCATTGAACGAGTTATTATACATTATACTATTCCATTTATCGGACAATTCAACTTCTTGTGCCTTCAGTGATTGAACCTGCTGTTTAAGTTCTTCTAATCTTATTTTATCTTTCTGGGGTAAATCCCCATACCACCTAACAGGGACATCAACATTAAATAGATTTTTGCTGTATATTTTACCCAAATAATAATGATGACCCCCCGAATATGAATTGTAATGTATTTGAGCCTTATCAGGATTAATAATAGTGATATTATTATATTCTAAAACTGTTCCCGTTAAGCCATAATCATTATTTATGGGAAGAGCGCTGCCCCAAATAGTCAAGGCGTCGCCATCTCTGTCTTTAATTTCCCCATATATAACAAAAATAGGATATTTCTCCTGCTCTGTCTTTAGTTCCTCTTTGGCTTCGATTAATAGATTTTCAACGCTTATGATTTTTGCTTTAAGCGAATCTATATTTTTAGCTAAACCAAAAGGACTTAATAAAATTATTATAATGGATAAATAAGACCATCGCATTTTAACCTCTTAGTTATATAATCTTGGTTTATAAACGTGGAAGCAATTAGAGGGATTACAATATATTGAAAGCTAAACCGTTTGATAACAATTCCTTTTAATACTTAATTTAAATTAAAGAATTATGGTCTCAAATTGAAATAGTAATTATTTAAGATTTCTGACTGTTTTTCTATTACAACT
>JARLHD010000294.1 GCA_031292435.1 Ignavibacteriaceae bacterium | reverse complement strand
CAGGACAAGCAAAAATGGAACAACCTCCCATTAAGAAACTTCAACAGCTTATTTTCAATGCCTATTCCACAAATATGTATCCAATTTCTTTGTTTTATATACACTTAAGTATGGTAAATGCTGAATATAATACCAAGCATACGTATAAATTCCGTTGTGGGTATCTATATAGATATCCAAATTAGAATATGGACTTATGTGATAGCTAACCGAAATACTAAAAGGAAGATTGTACCACTTTAACTTGCTCCATCAATTAAACAAGGCAATATAAAGTGGTGCATTCTTCCTTTAAATGTTTTTGTCAAAATTTTTTTAAATACTCCTTATATACAATCAAAAGATTGATATTTTTTATCTCCCATAATAATATTAACAAACTTTTTTCCATATGGTAAGCATAATTGTACAAATGGACCGGTTAATAAGGCAGATATTATTGTTCCTATTCCAACAACTCCTCCTAATAAAAATTCAATAATTAAATAGCAAAGATCTGTAACCATACGGACCCATCTATATTCAATTTTAATCTTATCACCAACTATAAATAGAATGATTCTATTAGCATTTCCAGTAGTAATGTTTAGCATAAACCCTAATCCTTGATTAAATACAGTAAATGGATCTGACCCCATATTACTTTTTAGAAATAAGGCAACGCCAATTTGAATTATTATCATCCCTATAAAAAATAGAATTAGACGCTTAATTAATTTAAATTTATTATTCATTTCAGACATCCTTTGCTTAGGCACATGAAAAATTCATTTATATCTATGAATCAAGCTTCATTTTTACAACGCACTGCTTTAAATTCCTCTCTCCTTTTCCAAAAGACAGACGGATAAAATTATATACTCCGTTGTTCCATACGTTAAAATCATGAACTCCTCCTTTTATAATCACCTGGTAATAATCAGCTAAATTATCTCCCGCAACCTCTGTAAGACTTTCAATCGCTTTTTCATAACCTAGTTCACTTGCTATTCCGTCTGCATCGCCACAGGTAATATACAGTAAATTTAGTCTATGCCCACATGATGCTATACTCGCTCCCAAGACCTTACCATCACTTGACGTAGGAGCATTTGAAAATGCACCGACATAAGCAAACAGATCTTCCATACCTGATGCTAAAACAGTTGTATCAAGCCCATTATTCCATTCACTCTTCCTTCCTGTATACACTGTCGAATCACATCGGTGGCCGCCCAGAATCAAATTTAAAGCTTGCATTCCTCCCATTGATAGACCTGCAATTACCCTATGGTTTCGGTTATATTGAATTCCTTCGGAGGATGTGTCTTTTATGTTCGCATATACATTATAATTAGATTCGATGAAGGGAATCAGATCATATCTTAACTCATAATCAAAATAATAAAATCCGAGCATGTTGGTTCCTTCTGCATTAAATGAATTGTCTTCCCAGTCATATGTGCTTCTACCTTCTGGAAATACAATAATCATCGGATCAATATCCCCATTTGCAATAAGATTGTCAAATATATTACATATAACAAAATTTCCATCGCTATTACCACTGCCGTATAACCATTCGAAACGATTTCCCCCAACTCCATGGAGTAGATACAATACATTATATTTGGTATTCTTATTGTTCTCATCGTAACCGGCAGGCAAATAGACGTTACATTTCTTTATTATCGCATCTCCCTTAACCGTTTCCCTTCCAGCTTCTTTGGAACTGATATTCTGATTCGTCACAAGCTTTCTCAATGGGTTAATGTAGTTTCTGACACTGTATGAAACCTCAGTAATAGTACCCTGAGATTCCTTTACAACTGCCTTTTTATATTCAGCAGGCACAGCTGTTACATCAATATTCTTCATACTTCAAACTTCATCCTCTCTTTTCATATTAATTTTCTGTTAGATATACAAAAACGTTATTATTTCATCCCATAAAATTCTTCTTGTTGATATCCAAGGTAGGTATCTGTATTGTCGGTTACTGGGAAGATTTCTAACATGCATAGGTGATTACACGGAATTTTCAATTCCACTTTGTAAATTCCATCTTGGTTAAACAGCTTGGCATCTGTTTGAAATGGTTCTGCTGAAACCTGCAATATCGCTAATTGCTCCTTGTTTAAGCTTCGTGGTTTTCCAAGATTGCTCCAAGTCTGCAGTGGATTTGCATATGCTCCTCCCACTTCCTTTTTAACTAAAATAGCCTGCTCGCCTATTGAAGGCAGCAATAAATCGTAGGCTTTGTCTAGTGATTGTTTTTGTTCACTCATATCATTCCAGTTCCATCCGATAATCACATATCTATCATCATTTTTTGTAACAACCAAATAATCGTCACGGTATAGCAGCTCCTTACCAGCCTTTGAAAAAAACTCAAAAGCATAAAAGGTTGGTTTTTTTATAGAATTTAGAGAAATAAGACCAAATCCCCCATGGAATACTGATTTAGGAACATCCAGTTCCTCAAATACATCACTAAATGTCCAATAAGAATAAGAATCTGCATATTCTCCAGCCTCACTAAGGATACGAGCTATATATGCTGCATGAAAGTCTGTATCATGAACCGGGCAGATTGGAACATAAGAACTATTAAATTCTGTTATATGAAGTGGCATATTAGCTATACGCGAATAATCCTCCATAATCCTTCTAGTCTCTTTAAGCTCCTCAATCATATAACTCGGATTGTTCAAGGTATGATATATATAGTGCCCTCGATTAGTCTGCTGGTCTGCAGTATAGCAATGACGAGTTATAAAATCCAGTGGTGAATCCTTCTCAATACAGTGTTCAAAGAATGACCTCAACCACTTTTCCGTTTCAACACCACAAATTGCAGGTCCTCCAACTTGAATTCGTGGGTCAACTTTCTTAATAGCTTCTGCCGAATAATCATAAAGCATGAAATATTCTTCCATAGTACCTGCCCAAAACGGGATATTAGGTTCATTCCATACTTCAACTGGCCATGTAACTACCTCTTCCCTGCCATATCTATCTATTAAATGATTTAATGTAACCCTAATAAGCTCTGCCCACTTTTCATAGGAAACAGGAGGAGTCACATTCCCTTTCCAATAAAACACAGTCTTATCTCCAGTCTTAAGCTTTTCCGGCATAAATCCTAGTTCTAGAAATGGTCTTATACCATTTTCAAGATAGGTATCCATAATACGATCTAGATAGGTAAAATTATAAAAAGGATATGTGTTACCATCCATCTCACATTCACGATATATTCCCACATCATCACAAAACAATCCATGGCCACGTATATACTGAAATTTTATGGACTGTTGAACTATTTTTAAATGGTCAATATACTCCTTTTGAAGTGCTAGTCCCATCCTGCCAGTTCCAACACAATATTTTACATTATTCTTAAACGGCCTGCCTGAAGCAGGCACATTAACCTCTTTTGGCACATTAATCCCTCCTAAAAAAATCACTTCACAATAATATCTATAGCTATATTTGCTAACTCTTGATTTAAATCCTTATCTTCTGTTAAATCTAGTACTGGATAACCATCAATATCAAAGTGAACACGACGCAATCCAGATGATCTAGGTCCATCAACCCCTGGCCTTGCATGATAAGCATTCCATACAGCTCCATCATCATCTATAACATAGGAATTGTGACCAGGACCATATTCTCCAAGTACACTCCTAGAAGTAAGTAAAGGATAATTTCCCTTTGTCCAACTAGCAGGATCTAGTAAATCTGCCTTTCTATCTGCACATAGCAGTCCTACAACATAAGTAGCATCTATCAATGCACTTGCAAAGGTTAAAAATATCTTTCCATGCCTTATCAAGGCAAATGGTCCTTCATCAACAAATACATTGTTATTTGCCCAGCCATAATCTGGCTTAGAAATAATTACAGGATCACTTATCAGTTTCCATGGCTCCTTTGAATCAACTTTTGCAATATAAAGCCATGCACCAAGATCCACAGGTAAAAACTCACGCTGTGACCAAACAACATAATACTCTCCCTCTATTTCAAAGTTTGTCATGTCAAGTGAAATGGTCTTCCCTGCTTCACATAAATAAGTACCATCTTTCTTTACTACACGGTGAGGCCTAGACCAGTCTGCTGCATTCATTGGATTCCCTTCTCTTGTTAGCTTCATAACATGAGACTCTTCATAAAAAAATTCTCCTGAAGTCGCCCCGTGGAAGATATATAAATCTCCTTCGATTATGTGAAACTCTGGTGCCCATAAAAGACCTTTAATATCCTCATATGTGTTAGAATCAATTATTAATTTTTCTTCAGCATTTAATAAATCTGGTATCTTATCTGCTTCTCTCATGTATAGGCTGTGATTTCCATCAGCATCATTTGTAGCAATAAAATAGTACTTTCCATTCCATTTTGCTATACATGGATCTGCACGATCAATAGCAATAGGAAATTAATAATGATCCTGATGTACTTTGCCTTCTACTCTATAGGTTCCAGGCTTATTCCAATCTATCTCTGCTGCATTCCAATCTACATTTTTCATAGCTGTTGTTCCGTCACTATAAATAGCAGCAGCCTTCACAGCTTTCAATTCCTTTTCTGATGTAACACATACACTTTCAGGAATCTCTATTTTCACATTAGTAGGAACCGTAAGTTTACAAGTAAGGCGATGTGCCACTTCAGCTGATATACTTATAATATTCCTTGGTACCATTCCCTCTATTTCTGTTCTAACAGTTTCTATTTCAAAGGCTTCCGTCTTTTCAGGGATTGAAGCACTATTTATATTTAATATATCAGTCATAAAATTTTTATAATAGTTCCCATTTTCGTCACTCCAGCAAATAACATAAACTTTATTATCTTCATCATACTGACATTTAACATCACTTACATAAGTATCTCCTTTTAAATCAATCAACCCACTCTCCTTATACTGCAAAAGATCTGCTGAAGTAAATAGAAGAACTCTGCCTTTGCTTTGATCATCCTTTTCTCCATCTGCCATTGTACGTACAGCAACAACGCCAAAAGTACCATCTGCCAAATAAAAAATATAAGGATTCTTCAAGCTCTTTGCATTAAGATATCCATTATCGTTTTCTGTTGCCTTAGCAAATAAAACTCCTGAATTGTGATTTAATTCCTGAAATGCCACCCCATCTTCACTGTAAGCAATATGCATACTATATGCCAGTTTTTCAGAATAAATTAAATTTTCCTGTGGTATTCTTGTATAACAAAGTACATATTTTGAATTATTTTTTATTTTAGATATCATAATATATTTCTTCCTCCATAATTGATAATTTAAAATTAACCTTAATAATATGTATTTTGTGCATTAACAAAACTCCATATCTTTTTTTTACTGTACTATCAATAAAAATTATAAATTATTGACCTACTCGAAACAATGATATATACTAATCTATAATTGATATATCCAAAGATTAGGAGTGTTACCATGACAAATATTTTTTATGTCGGATGCGATTCTACCCACACAAATGATTTTATTTTTGATATTCCTAAAGGCCATGATTCCTGGCTTTTAATTCTCACACAAACTCCTGCTCTTTTTTGGGTTAATGGCGAAATCAAAGAATATCCATCACATAGTGCCGTACTATATCATCCACATCAAAAGATATATTATCGTGCCTGTAGTGATAAATATATTAATGATTGGATACGTTTTGATTCTAGCGAATCCTATATTACTGAAACAACACTTCCCCTAGGCATACCTTTTTCTTTAGATGATCCTGAATATTGTCACAAAATATTTCAGTTACTCGTTACTGAGAACTCTTTTAATAATGATTATAAAGAATCCTCAATAGACTCTTTGCTGCGAACTCTGTTTAATAAACTTTTAGAATCATGTTCCCATACTGGCATCACACCACAGTATTACAATCTATTAAACCTTCGAACAACAATCCATAATAATCCCGGTCATAATTGGACTGTTGCTACCATGGCAAATTTTATTCATATAAGCCAAGGCTATCTGCAGACAATATATAAAAATACTTTCGGTATCTCCTGTATTGATGATGTAATCGACAGTCGAATCCGCCTTGCCAAAGAATATCTATTACACTGTAATCGAACAATTACTGAAGTTTCAATTCTATGTGGATATAATAATGTTGAACATTTTTGTCGCCAGTTCAAACAAATAACTGGATATACTCCAAGTAAATTTCGTAATCACTCTGTAAGTTCACTTTCTGAACAAGCACCTATATTGTTTAGTTAATTGGTTTTGGTGCATTTTCATTTTTATATAAAGTTACTATTTTCTCATGCATTCTCTTGCAACTTCCCCTAAATCATCTTGTGACTCATAAAGTAATTTACATTGCTAAAATCCCGAAAAAGGTTACATCTTGGAATACAAAATATTAAGTGTTATTTGTATATATTGTATATTTCTTCAATATTAGAATATATCAATTATATCTTAGTATATATCATTGTTTCAAACAATTAAGCATCCTATAATTTTAATATAAAAACCATTGATAATTAAATAATATTCTATAGATAAGCTCTCATTATAACAGAGTGCTTGTAAAAGGAGTGAAAGCAATGATAATGAAAAAACAAGGACTAAATCCCTATCTCCCATCGTGGGAGTATATCCCTGATGGTGAACCGCATGTTTTTAATAATAGAGTCTATGTTTATGGCTCTCATGATCGTTTTAATGGACATGTATTTTGTTTGAATGATTATGTATGCTATTCAGCACCCATTGAAGATATTGGTGACTGGCGTTATGAAGGTGTGATTTACAAAAAATCAGATGACCCTCTTAATCCTGACAATAGAATGTGCCTTTATGCACCTGATGTAACAGTTGGACCGGATGGAAGATATTATTTGTACTATGCTCTTGACAAAGTTTCACTTATATCAGTTGCAGTATGCGACACCCCTGCAGGCAAGTACGAATTCTATGGCTATGTGCATTATTCTGATGGAACACGTTTAGGTGAAAGAGATGGTGACCCTTATCAGTTTGATCCTGGAGTACTGACAGAAGGAAATAATACTTATCTTTATACCGGTTTTTGTGGATTTGGAGATTCATCACGAAAAGGTGCCACTGTAACAGTCATAGGCCCTGATATGCTAACTATTCTGGAAGAACCAGTATTGGTAGTACCTAGCCAACCTTACAGTAATGGCAGTGGATTTGAAGGTCATGAGTTTTTTGAGGCATCTTCCATAAGGAAGAAAGGAGATACCTATTATTTTATATATTCCTCAATTGTTATGCATGAACTTTGTTATGCTACCAGTAAAAATCCAACAAAAGGTTTTACGTACCAGGGAGTTATTGTGAGTAATAATGATATTCATATTGATTCTTACAAGCCAGCAGAAAAACCTATGAATTATTGCACCAATAATCATGGCAGTATTGTTGAAATTAATGGTAATTGGTATATTTTTTATCATAGGCATACTAATGGATCTTGGTTCAGTCGTCAGGGTTGTATTGAACAGATTGAATTTTTAGATGACGGTACCATTCCTCAAGTAGAGATGACATCCTGCGGTTCAAACGGTGGACCTCTTGTAGGATTAGGCGAGTATCAAGCATATATAGCATGCAACCTTTTCATTGATGAAGAGTCACTAAAGAAAAATTTCACTGGAACATGGATAATCGATCCATTTCCTAAGATAACCCAGGATGGAAAAGACGGAGATGAAGAAATCGGCTATATTACTAATATGAAAGATTCTGCTACAGCCGGATTTAAATATTTTGATTGTAAGGGAATTAAGAAAGTCAAAATTAAGGTACGCGGATATTGTAATGGTGCATTTGAAGTAAAAACATCTTGGAATGGCCCAGCACTTGGAAATATACCTGTTGATTTTTCGAACATATGGACGGAATATTCTTCTGATATGGAAATTCCAGATGGAATTCAAGCATTATATTTCACATATACAGGTGATGGAACTGCAAGTCTGGCCTCTTTCACATTAGAATAGACATTAGGCACAATCAAATAAATAACAAGTCCATGTGCCTAACTAGTTTTAATACTTTCCTAATCCAATATT
>JARLHD010000293.1 GCA_031292435.1 Ignavibacteriaceae bacterium | reverse complement strand
TAGATTTCTTGTGCCCAGATTACCAGAACATTAAACAAATGCAAAACCGATGATCTGAATTCAGTACATCGGGAAAATAAGCAAAACGGAAAATTTTTTTATCATTCACTTGATTTCTGTACTGCTGCCGCTGATACCTGATTATTCTTTTCTGTTACTGTGAACCTTATAGCGAATTCAGTCCCATTGTCCCTCTTCAGTTCAAGTTCGCCATCTAACTGGTCTACAAGGGAAGTTACAAGCTGAAGTCCCAGACTATCAAGATTATTATAGTCATCACATAAATTATTTACATTTATAATCCCAAATACATAATTATGACCAGACCTGAAAAATATCATGTTGAACAAAGTATTCCTCTTGAGCAACTTGATTGGCGCATAAGGATAGAAAAGAATACTAAAGTTCAACAAAAGTTATACTTTATCCGATTCAGATATTTGGGAGATTCTATTGAAGAGGCGACTTCGAGGTTAGGAGTCACTAAAAGAATAGGTTACTACTGGCAAAGCAAGTGGAATCAAGAAGGTTATAAGGGTTTACTTCACAAGTCTGGCGCAGGAAGACCCTCAAAATTAAATATTGAGGAAATGCTCAAACTGAAGACAATATTGGAAAATATAGATTTTTGGACTACTGAAGAAGTTAAAGATCTCATAAGAAATGAGTTTGATATTGATTATTGTCTAAACTCTATAAGAAAATTATTAAGAAAAATTGGCATGAAGCATAACATTCCTTATTGCTTGGATTATAGAAGACCCGAAAATGCGGAAGAGATTTTAAAAAAAACTTAGAAAAAGCAATAAGAGAAAACACATCACCTGATAAACGTTATGTTATAGGTTTTCTCGATGAATCTTCACCGCAAACAGCACCAAATACACCAAGACTCTGGTCTTTTGCTAAAAAACCTAAAATATTCAAAAATACGATGAAAATGAAGGCAAACGCGAATGCTTTCTATGCTCTTAATGGTAATAGCGTCATAGATTTCAAAGAAAGTTCTAAGGCAAAAGATGTATGTGAATTTTTGGAGAGAATAAAAGAAGAAAACGATTGTGGTATCATTGTTACACTGGACAATTCAAAAACACATCACGCGGATATAACGGTCAAAAAGGCGAAACAATTGGATATGATATTTGTGTTCTTGCCAGCTTATTCACCTGATCTAAATCCACTTGAATATATCTGGAAAAGTATAAGAAAAGACATCTCAAAAGAAATCATCGAATCAGTTACAAGACTTAGAGCGTGTCTTAAAATTAAATTTGAGTCTACAATTGGGATAGGACTTACACACTTGAACTAAAACATTAGCATTAAGCCGTTAAATGTCTAAAGTGTAATTTTAATCAATGATAGTTATCACATTTGATTTTATACATCGAGTACGTAAGTCGTATGCGATGAAATAGTATCTTTTAACTCAACGTGTACCTGAATTGCTGAACAAATTTACGTTATGATTTTTAAAGTTTAACATTCCAATATCCAATTGTATGAATGGTTTGAATTTTAAGACAGCCTCTTAGAGGCTGTCTTAAAATTCAAATCATTTCTACAATTGGATAATGGGAAATGATAACTTAAGTTCAGTTCGTAAGTTTTTCAGAAATTCAGGTACACTTTGACCTTAAGGACATCACTTTATCCCATCGGACTATACGCACTTGAGATCTAAAATCAAGTGCATTAGACTTTATGGCTCAAATTAGCATTTTAGACATTTAAGGAGTTAATGCTACCCTTTTTAGGTTCAAGTGCATGAGTCCTATCCCAATATTGGAACCAAGTTTAATTTTAAGACACGCTCTAAGAGCGTGTCTTAATATTCCTTTATCATCCGCTGGATGTTTTTATACGAGCCAATCTTCTAATCATTATATGGATCATCGCAGCATATATGAATGCTTGACTTGATTCTGTCAATCCTTCATAATCTTTGCTTAAACGTCGATATCGACCCAGCCATCCAAATGTACGCTCTACTATCCATCTGTGAGGAAGTACTTTAAAACCTTTGATGTCATCGCTGCGCTTTACGATTTCCAACATCCAACCACAAACTACTTTAACCCAATCAACCAGTTGACCGGAATAAGCAGAATCAGCCCAAATAAGCTGCAATCGATAAAATGTCCCCTTAATTTGTTCCAGAACAAGTTTAGCTCCATCTCGATCCTGGATATTCGCTGTATGAACTACAACTATCAACAGTAGCCCTATTGTATCCACTAGAATGTGGCGCTTTCTCCCTTTTACTTTCTTGGCAGCATCATAGCCGCGTACTCCTGGCGTTTCTGTAGTTTTAACTGACTGGCTATCTAAAATTGCAGCACTCGGTTCTGGTTTTCTTCCATATGCAATTCTCAGTTCAGTTCTCAGTGCAGCATTTATACGTTCCCAAAATCCAGTAAGTCTCCAAAGACGGAAATAGTGGTAGACAGTTTTCCACGGTGGGAATTCGTGGGGTAACATTCGCCATGCACAACCCGAACGTAGCAAATAAAAGATGGCGTTCAATATTTCTCGATAGGAATGAACGCGTTTTCTACCTTGATTCGTGCTAGGGCTAGGGAGATGAGGCTTAATTATTTCCCATTGTTTATTAGATAAATTACTCTGATAAGGAGTTCTTTTATTTTGTTCTGGCATGAACGAACAATCAGTGTGTCAAGGATTATATAATTTTAAGACACGCTCTAAGTGGCCACCTCAATTGAACCAGTGATGTGAAGTGTATGTCAGTGGATCACCGGGAGCCATTGATAGTGATCCCACAAAATTTGGAAACAACAATACTTTTTTCACATTATTAGTTATCCTATGGAAAAGCCAATATCATTAGGAGATACTGATCTAAGCTGTATACCAGCTATCTGATTGATCACTACTTTGTTGTCCTCACACAAATTATGTACATATGTAAAGGCAGTTCTGTATTCATGGGAGACTTGAGAAATATCTGTATCATCTTCAAATTATATAGAAAAAAGTAAATTTCTCATATTTGGCAAATAGTTAAAAATTTAATTCAGTTAGAAAAGCAAACCCAATAGATATATTTAACTTCATAACTGTGTCGTAAAATTATCACATGTTTTTTTCGGTTAAAATACCTCGAATTTGATGAGAATACAAATATCGTATTAAAAAAGTTTTCCCGCTGTTTGTTTGGGTAAAAACTAATTTTCCAGTTTAAAAGTAACAAAACTAAAGGGATGGGTATCGATTCGGAATTAGATTCCAATATAAATATTTTTCAAATTTTGCATATATCGTACCATATTTAGAATGCTACTAAATCATCATCACCAATAGTACCGGTAATAAGCTGGTGGTTTATTAATACGTATAGTTTTCTTTGGTGGTCTAATATATCACCCATATTACCGGCAATAAACTGGGGACTTAATTATATTTAATTATATCCCATTTAAAAAAATATTTTGCTAAGTACGAGTTTTATCCCACTTATTACCAAAAATATTTTTATTCTATTTATTATTGCATGAAAAAATATCAAAAAACAGCATTTATATACATCTATCTGGTAGAAGCCATTAGGGGCTCTCGCCATTCATGTAATCCATGAGCCGATAACAGATAAGATATAGGGGACCTAGTTATATATCAATATTTTCTTTTAGACACAATTCCATAATCCAGT
>JARLHD010000292.1 GCA_031292435.1 Ignavibacteriaceae bacterium | reverse complement strand
TTAAAAAAGACCTTGAAGATGTGAAAATATTTTTAGAATATTTGTTATCTAAATTATAAAATTAACGGAACGTGGCGCAGCCCGGTAGCGTACCTGAATGGGGTTCAGGGGGTCGCGGGTTCAAATCCCGCCGTTCCGACTCAGTTTCACACTTTTCCACCCCTGTTTCTTCTATCTTGGCGTAGATATTGGCGTATACGTCAGCAGAAATTACACCCACTTTGTTTAACCGATCTTTATAATTGTCTATTATTGCTACATTATAATACTTGGAAATCGTATCGAGTTCCTGATGGTTTACCAGCTTCTTAACTGTATCCATATCATAACCCTTCTGCAATAACTTAGTTATAAAAGTCTTCCTTAATTCGTGCATAGTATATCGGTTCTTTCCGAAGATCTTCACCTGGGCTCTCCAGTAAAACTCTAAACTCGTGACTGTAGCATATCCGAATACTCTATCTGCGAATCTTCCAACCATTAGTTTCAAGGATTCTTCCAGCATGTCAGTTAAAGGGATTGCATAATTCCTTTGCTTCTTTATGTTCTTAACATAGATGATTCTGTTACCCCAATCCACATCTACCCATTTCAAGGCTATAGCATCAGACTTTCTACATCCAGCATTAAGAAGAAAGAAGATGAAGGCAAAATGACGTTTATCCTCCTTCCTGTAAAGGTAGGCAAGTAGCTTAGTGAGATCTGCTTCGGGAATTATCCTGGGTTCCTTTAACTCCCTGGGAGTAATCTTGACTATATTTCCAGATAATGCTTTCTTATTAACATACCACTGGAAGAACGAATGTAATTCACTTGTGTAAATTGCCACTGTATTCCTTGAACGGTCACTGAGGGCTTCTGAGAAGGTCTGGGAGTCTCTTAAGGTGTACTTGTTTAACTTCTTATCTCCAAGAAGATGTACCCACCACCTTAAAGCGAGTTTCCTTCCGTCGACAGTTTTAGGACTTAAATTTACTTGTGTGAAATAATATTCCTGTGCTTCAGTACAGGTCATATCCAGCGAGAATGTTATTGCAGGTTTGCTCTTGTAATAGCCTATTTTGACTAAGGCTTTAACCTTCTTTAATCCCATCGAATTGTTTCGAATGCCTGTAGGGATTGATGTATTACCTTTTGTTTCGGGGTTGTAAACCTGGACATACAAGTGTTTACCTTTATCCCTTCGAATACTTGTCATTGTATAGCTCCTGATTAGGTTGATTAGTGAATTCATCGATCAATAGCCCTTCCACAAAACGCACATATCAGTACGGTTCGCATCTTTGTTAGTCCAGAAGGGGATATCAATCTTTGAGGTAAGTAAGGTTACTTAGTAATGCGGAGATAAAGACCACAGAGATCTATGCTCATCTTAAGGAGAATAACTTAAGTAGTTCGGTAAACCTGCTATAATTGTTCACCTGGTATGCAAAAGGCTATTTTAATCATGAAGGTTTTAATAGCCCTAATGTTTGGCAAGTCAGAATATGCAATATTAATTAATACAGACCGCTGGTCGCATCGCTATAATTGGTGAGTATAAATAGTCACCATCTCCTCGAATTGTCTTAGAAGGGTTTCTATTGGTGTCTGAGAGGCAATGTGAGGGCACTTGTTTCAGTCTTCCATCTTCGCATCTGATAGGAGAGTAGCCCTGATAGTCGCCTTTAGTTCATCTGCGAATATCCTTAGACTTTCCACATCATCTTTCCACAGAACTGTTAAATGATGGTTGGTATCGAAGTGTGGCTTATCAGTATTGAATTTGCTTTCTTCACATACGTAAATTACTGGCATTCCTAAACCCTCTGCATAACCAGCTTCCCAATATGCACCATTATTATTATCTGTAAGATCGGCTATTAAGAATTTAGATCGGCGAATTTCAACTCTAAGCTTATCATCTATTAACCCAGCCCTTTTCTCTTCGTCCAACCGTCTTATTTCGAATCCAGTCTTAGCTACAACATCTTTGATGACAGTACTGAAAATTTTGTCGAGGGTTACATTACCAAACTTCATAGCCATAAAAGCCAAGCGGCTATCTTTTGATGACTTCTCTAACTCATCAAAACGGTCCCAACCCTTAAAGGTCATATTAGCGAATAGAGCATTATTAGACGAAGTTTGAATAATAATATATTCCTGCTTGTGTAAATAATTCGCAATATAATTTATGTTAGAGGCATCGACTGCTCCTACTACTGAGATTAAATGACTGTAATGTTTACTTGCTTGTTCGTCAGGTTTTTTTAGAGTTGATCCAATCCATCTCAATAAATTATCTGCCTGCTCTTTTGGTTTGGGGGGCTTAAAGGGCACAAGTAATTTTCTCATTAAGATTAATTCTATACATATACGTGATTCTCCTTCTTGATGATGACGGATCCAGTAACTTAATGACAATATTTTTGTTTCGAGTTCACTCCCTTGGAACAGGTGTAAAGCATCTTCTGTAATTTCATATTTCCCACACCTTTCGCATTCTACAGCGTAGGTATTCCTTTCAGATATTATATTATTACTGACTGGACTAAGGCATATTGGACATAGGTTGGTGTCTATTCTCATCTATTTAAACCTTAAATAAAGTTAATTTAAAAAGTTCAGCAATATTTACTCTCCCCACACACTGGCTATTTTATCCTTTATCTTTTGTTCAAAAAGAGAGATGAGTCTATTGCTGGAACTTACCATCTCCTGTTCTTTTTGCAGGTTATCAGCGATATGATTTTGCATTTCAAATGGTGGGAACGGAATATTTATTGATGAGAAATAATCCCATCCAACACGAGGTAATTGCGCACCTTTTAATCCACGTATTACTTCATAATTGAATTTATCACTTCGAAGATAGTCACTATAAAACCTCATATCAGTTTTAGGATCTACCTTATTAAGAACAATAATATCTGTTGAACATATCCCATCCATTGTTGCAAGCCATACTTTGTTAAGATTAGGTCTTAATTTCCCATAAAGGAGATTACCTGGTCTAAATATATTTTTTGTACTTTTAATTTCTTGATAATTAGTTAATCGATTATTAACAAGAGCCCCTGTATTCTGTGAGATATTTTCCAGCCCGATATAGCAAACATCTCCTTGCATACTCTTTGGTTCAATATTGTTTGATACCCTTGCTAATACCTTCCGTAATTCAACCTGCTGCCAGGATGGATCAATCTGAATCTGTGGTTTATAGTTCTCCACTACCATCCGAGCACCGTCTATAATCTTCTGCCAGCCTACTATCTCAGCTACTATTTCTTTTTGTATATCCAGAGGTGGGATTGGCATCATTAAATCCAAAAACACATCCTTTGATAAAGTTCTTCTGCGATTAGCAGTTCCTCTCATTTTTGACCTATAGAGAATCCTTGCATGAGATGAACGGAAAATCATTTCTAAATACAGAACATCACAGTTAGTTGTTTTAATTTTCCAAATATCATATGCTGGGCTAACTGCTGCTATTGGATATTTGGTCTGAAATCCCAGCACTCCTTCGTCTATTGGAAAGCCTACAACAAGTTCATTAAACATAACTGCTTTATAGCTACTTATATCATTGCTGGCAATCCGTTTCTTAAATTTATCCGACTGATCTATCAAACCATTTTGCATTGTGATTGACATAATAGGTGCATCAACAGCTTTGCCAATTTTAGTGCCAGACTTTTCAAGTAATGATGATAGTTTTACATAGTGATAGGAATTATCTTTATTCTGTTCAATGATTTCATATCGGGAAGCAGATAAATTCCAATCATCCTTCTCGGCAATATTCTCTTTTGTGGCTAAGATAAAATTATTGTAATTATCAGGAATGAACACTGATCCATTATGAATACTTTTAACATATTCTTTAATTGTATTTAAAATGTAAAGTATTTCTCCTTTATTATTTGCCTTCCTTTGTGCTCCTAAGTCAAAGCCATCATTATCAATCTTCGCAAAAAGTATTTTATCAGTTTTTCTGGCAAGAACCTTATCCATAAGTAGGATAGAGGTTTTAACCGCAGTATATGGATTAAATACTCCACTTGGCAAGGATACAACCGCATACAAATATTTCTCTACCAGCATCTTTCTAAGGCTCTTATAAGCCGTCCCTGATTGAAATATGATCCCTTCTGGTACAATTACAGCAGCCCTGCCATTGGGTGTTAAGTGTTCTGCTATATAGTCCACAAACAGTACTTCACTTCTGCTACTTTCTACAGAAAATCTTTTATGAGGTTTAATTCCACCCTTAGGAGACATGAACGGAGGATTAGCCATAATGATATCCGAGAATTCATTCCATTTCTCTTCACTTGTCAAGGTATCATATTCAACTATAAGGGGATTGGTGAACCCATGTAGATAAAGATTAACAAGTGACAGCCGAACCATATCAGGGGAGATGTCGTAGCCCCTAATGTTTACAGCAAGTTTTTTCCTTTCATCAGGTGTTAGTTTATCACCTGAATATCCCTTTCCATTTCCGATAGTATTATTCTGATCGGGGTTATAAAGACTGGAGTTATTCTTCACGATATGTTTATAGGAGGAGATGAGGAAGCCAGCTGTACCACAAGCAGGATCAAGTATAGTTTCATTTTTCTTCGGGTCAACTAACTCTACCATGAAATCAATGATGTGTCGTGGTGTCCTGAACTGACCTGCATCTCCCTGACTACCAAGAACTGATAGTAAATACTCGAAAGCATCTCCTAACCTTTCTGAATGGTCATATTCGAAATCGTCTATGATCTTCAAAAAGCTTTTAAGTGTTTCAGGATCTCGATAGGGCAGGTAAGCGTTCTTAAAAATATCTCTGAATAATTGGGGGATATTCTTATTGATATTCATCTTCTGAATTGCTTCTGCATAAAGAGTAAGAACATCAAACCCACCAAGGTCAGGGGCTAATAGTTTCTTCCATCCATATCGGGCAAATTCACCAGAGAAAAATTTCCTTTTACCGCCAAGTTCCTCAGACTCTGCATCCATATCATCCATAAACTTATAGATCAGTGCGATGGTAATCTGTTCTACCTGGGATTTCGGATCTGGAACTTTCCCTACAAGAATGTCTCTGGATGTATCTATTCTACGTTTAGTTTCAGTATCTAACATTGTTTCCCTTATTACATGAATTGGTTAAGAGGGAGATAATCTTTAATATATTCGGGGATAGTCTCTCTCCAGGTGGCTGGAATGGCTTTGTAATCCTTGATAGTGAAGTTTGGGTTCACATTTAATTCGGTATATCTTTTGTTATCAATGATGTCACGAACTTTACTATCTGTTGCATATGCCTTAAAGAAGTATTTCATTGCCACGATATGTGCGGGGTCATCAGGTTTGCGGTCCAGGATAAATTTCTCAAATTCCTCATTCAACTTCTCATCCTTGGACTTGAAATAGGGGATCATTCCATAGATCTTCTCCAGAATTTCCCTCAATGTAATTCTTCTGTCAACACCTGCAGCTCGTCTTAGTTTTTCTATGGTATAATACTCTTCAGGCTTGTTAAGTATGTTATCGTTCATATACTCTATGACTTTCTCCCAATTTCCTATACCTATATTCTCCCTGATGAAATCATCTTTCTTCATTTTGTTCTCAAACTGGTCAAAGAACATGCGATCAATCTTCATCCCATTAAGGTCAATAATGGTTTCATACATTGCACTAAGTTTGTCTTCATCGGGATTAGCATATCCTGTCGGTACTGGAGGTGGCATTGGTGGTCTTGTTCCTCCTCTATACCACTGGGGTAATTCTATTATCTCGTCATAATTATATTTGTCCTCAAAGTATTCGCAGTTAGCAAAGAAGTCGAATAGTTTAAACTTCTTTTTTTCAGGTTCATTAATAAGAGCCTTAAGCTCTTCATCAAACAGGAACTCAGTGAATTTATGCTTACGTGTTCCCCTGCCCTTTATCTGAATGAAATCAGTAGGGGAGAAGATAGGTCGCATCAGGCAAATATTTAGGAGATCGGGACAATCATATCCAGTAGTCATCATACCCACAGTAACACAGACACGAGTTTTGCTGGTCTTATATTCTGGAAGGAAGTTGCCACTGCCATGAAGATTGTTATTAGTGAAGTTGATTGTAAATTGCTGTGCTTCGGGGATTTTGGACGTTACCTGGGTTGCGAAATCAAAATTGTACTTATGCGGATAGAGCTTATTAGCCATCTCGTTAAGCATCAGAACCAACTTAGAAGCATGATCTTGGCTTACCGCGAAGATGATGGTTTTACCTATCTCTCTACTTATAGGATCAAGGAATGCATTCTTCAGGAATGTCTCACAGAATAACCTATTAGTATCTTCTGAAAAAAACTTCTTCTCATAGTCCTTATGGAAATATTCTTCTTCTACATCTTCATTGTTATTATTGGTTACTATTACGGAGTAGCCCTTGTCTGAAAGTAATTGTGTCGTAACCTCTGTTCTTGCATCTACAACTACAGGGCTGATTAAATAGCCATCTTTAACGCCATCAACCAGGGAATAGCGAAAGGTTGGCTGACCGCTCTCACAGCCAAAGGTTCTGTAGGTGTCTAATAGGATTCTTCTTTCCAGATCTCTTTGGTCATTAGCCCGATCAATCTTCTTCAGGTAATCCTTGGGGGTGGCTGTTAACCCGAGTTTATAGCCGATGAAGTATTCGAATATAGCTCGTGCATTACCACCAATGGAGCGGTGAGCTTCGTCCGATATAACCAGATCAAAGTCTGTAGGGGAGAATAACTTCAAATACTTGTTATTAAACAGAAGCGATTGAACGGTTGTTACAACTATCTCTGCTTTACGCCAGTCATCTCTATTCTCTTTATAGATGACAGACTTAAAATCATTTTTCAGGTAGTTAATGAAAGCCTTATTAGCCTGGTCTTCCAGTTCCAATCTATCTACCAGGAATAATACCCCTCTTGCATTGCCAGTTCTTAGGAATAGTTTTATAACAGCTGCTGCTATCATCGTTTTACCTGTACCAGTTGCCATTTCGAATAAGAACCTGTTACCTCCGTCTTTAACAGAAGTCTGGATAGATTGCACTGCCTTTAACTGGTATGGTCTAAGGAACTTTAATTTATTCTTCTCTAAGAACTCCTGTCTGGTACATTCATCTTGCCATGCTGGGTCTTCAAAGTAATTTGGCTTTTGAGTGAGGGAGATATAGTCAGTATCAACCTTTTCATCGACTATCTTCTGAGGGATAGGCTGGTAGTCCTTATATCCGACAACAGATTTCGGATCTGGAAATTTAGTTATAACATAAGGATTGCCATGCTGAAGGTCCCAGAAATAGTGCAGGTTTCCATTTGACAGGATAACGAAGCGACAATTCTGTCCCTTAGCATATTTACGAGCCTGTTCAACTCCTACGAGTGGATTCTTGTCCTCTGATTTAGCTTCTAATACTAATAACGGAAATCCCCTTTCATCCAGCAACAGAAAATCTATAAACCCATTCTTAACCTTATCATAATTTTCACCAAGATCATTTATGAATTGTTCAGTGAGCTTAACATTGTTCTCTAAAATTACATTAGCTTTGCCTGATGCATCGTCAAGTAAACGCCACCCAGACTCCAGGAGCAGGTTATTGATTTTTATTCTTGCTTGTGCTTCTTTCTGAGGCATAAGAATCCAAAGTTATTAGTGCAAAGTTAAGCATTCGCGTAATAGAATGAAAAAATTCTATGATGCAATAGAAAAAAGACAGAAGCCATTATTGGCTCTGCCTTTAATTTTCATTTATTAATTTTTTATTTGGGATTGAATTGTAGTGAAGTTTTTCTTATTTATAACTCCCACTACTTTTGTTCCATTACTAAAGGTTAGCAATACCGTTACATTAATTCCATTTACCATCGAATTTGCAATACTGCCAAGCAAACCAAAGGACATTGTCAATACAGGTAGTGGTGGTACTTTCTTTTTTGCAAGTGCTAAGCTCCAAGATGGATTGACTTTTTTAATCAATTCATCAGTAGCAATTTCAAATGATTGAAGTTCAGTTATAGGTATTCTGTCCTTTTTAAGTGTTGAAGAATTAGTATATGTAAAAATTCTTTCCGACGGTTCATATTTAATTTGGGAGTAGGTCATTCCAGGTTCTGATAATTGTACAAAGACATTCATTATAGTTTTCCTTTTTAGGTTAAAATGAAATAATATTAATACTGTTCGTTGATGTAGAATCCGCATCCTACTTCCATTTTATATATGCCAGCATAGATGCTGATGTTGACTCCATTGAAGGTGGTTAGGATTATAGAAAAGTGGAAAAGATAAAATAGAATTACTCTAAATGACCTGGTCTTATCTGAATTCGAAGTGATGATCTTAATTAAGTACTCAGAGAACTTCATGCTCCTCCTTTTTACAGAAAATAATTATTGAGGTGGGCTGGTATTACCCCAGCCAGTGAATTATTAATCATGATTATAATTTAGGCTTATTTTTGACAATCTTAAAACCAGGAATCAATTTAGTTTGGATAGCTGAGTGATTCTCTGGTAGGTCTGTTACATTACAAGACTCGTTAGACTCCACTCCATGCTTCATAAATACATTGTGAAATGTTTCATGCTCATCATCCTTAACGGAATCCCGATAATGATTAATAGCCTTTCCTAACAGAGTCATTTCCTTGTCGTCAAACTTAGGTAAGGTATAGGATTTATATTCAGCCTCGATTACAGCATCCTGTTTAATGCTTCTCCTTTGTCCCATCTGTGGTTTGACATATTGCTTGCTTACACCATCAGAGAATGTAAGGAATCCCTCTGGGGCCTTAATAGCCAAGTCGAATATCACTGACTTGATATATTCTCTCTTCTTATCTATTCTCTCAATGAATGTTTTAGCAGTTTCAATCGCTTTCTTCACAGTGGCTATTTCCTGATCGAATAAACCATCTTTCTTTGTTACCGATATAAAGGCTTCGGTCTTAGCCTGTATCTGTTCCTGTAGACTGGACAGAGTTAGATTCTCACCCGATTCTTCATCCCAGATACAATCAACCATCCCTTGCATGATTTCGTATTCCTGACTTTTAAGTTGAGCTAAACTTGTGTTCATTATTATCCTCCTTGTATGTATATTCTTCAAGTAATGATGAATGAACTGGTACATGAACAATGAAATTTCTGTCCCTGAGTGATCTGAGGTGTAATACTCTTTCTCCCTTGAACTTTATCTCATAGATCGTTCCAGCATATATTATTTTATTGAATTGTTTTTTATCCAATGCCATATTGATCCTTTCGATAAGAGACAGCATCATTATAACAAGGGAATCCATTTAACGGGCATTCCATTATTAGCCAGACTGATTGTCCGCTTACAGATAGATTCTCTGCTAAATACCAATAACCATCAATGTAAAGTATCCCTATCATTTTGTTATTACTCCAGATGTTTTATAGTACTGTTTATTAATTGAAAGAATAGGGGAGAGGTATTTCTCTCCCTGTACTAAATTATATTACATCATCTTCAACTACTGGAGCAGTGAATGTGGCATCTCCTTCTGTCTCGGTATTGATTGGACCAGCTACAGCATCTGGATTATAATTCTTGGGGAAACCCTTTGTTAGTCCTCTTTTGAATGAACTGATTAATTCCTCCTTACTCCACCCGAGTTGGTTAAAGGTAGAGTAGGCAAGTTTTGTGGGATCATCTTCCTTGAATCCTTTAACATAACTGATCTTATTCAACCTCTTACCCTTAAGGAAGTTCAAGAACATAGCAGGTATCTTTCCCAATTCAAGCATAGTCAAGAAATCTTCTTTGTCCTGTTGTCTCAAAGTCCTGAACATTACAGATTTCTCAATTAGCAGTTGTAATGGGAAAGCTTTACCCCAGCCAACAATTTTGTTATTCTCAACTTTGAAATTGCCACCTATAGTCTGGTTAAATGGTTTTCCATTATTACCTGTATATTCAATTTCAATAGCCAGGTCTGGAGTATTTCCCCATTTATTAGTTATACCCGAAACATCTTTAACATCAGCTATTAGAAATTCATCAATAAAGGCATTCTTCATAAATGAAGTGTTAGTACCGAATGATAGAGCCATTGTTATCTATCCTATAATTAATTTATTAAATGTTGTTTGTTATGAATTGTAATACTTCTTAACCTGACCGAGCATTGCATTCAGGTCATTAGGGATTTCAAGAGGGAACATGCCTTCTGGAGACTTACAGGTCGAAGATCCATCACTATTTGTTACAAAGAAATGGTCAATATTCTTCTCTATCTTTCTTTTATCTGTCATAAGGACTATAGTAAATAGACCTTCGAGAGTTATTTTCTCCTGCAACATGCGTCCAATGGATTTTATTCTGGTCTTAGTTTCCCCATTTACTATTACATCATCTGAATGGCAAAGGATAATTACAGTTAGATCATCCCTCAGTTCTTGGGAAGTTTTAATTACATTAAAAAAGTTCTCCGCCAAACTAACGTATTTAGCATAGCCATTCTCTTTCGCTTTAGCCATATATTCAAAGGTCATCAAATAAGTGGCATCATCAATGACAATGGTTTTTATCTGTGGCATCTTCCCAGAGATTGAGTTTAGGTATTTCTGAAGAAGGACAGCATCATGGGTTGTAACCATATTACCTGTCTTCGTAGTTTTATCATAGGACTGATATCTGTTCTTGAATCCCTTAAATGGCAAGTCTTTACCGATAACGTTTATCAAGAAAGTGGAAGTATGGTCCAGGGAGAATATACTTCTGGATTTTCCACTTCCTGATTCTCCGATTATTAGAATTGATTGTGACATCGTTTCTCCTATCAGTCTATAAGTAATGAGACCGATTTAATTTTTAAATATGTTGAATAGTTTGCTTAATTGAATAGTCTTGGTCGGCTTGTCCAGAATATCTTTACTGTTGGTAAAGGACTGACTTATAGCATCATATAAGGTCATCTTAGAGCATTGAGAATCAGGTTTGATATAATAGACGGATTCTTTATCATCGAGTCTCTGAGTGGCTTGTACGATTGGAGTGGAACCAATGCGAGTCCTGGGCGCTGCTCTTAATATCCTTCCAATCTCTCTGTTTAATTCTTCTGTGCTCATTAGAGAATTAGTTAGATCATTATATATCTCTTGGAACTCAACTGCTTCAGCCTCCTTCTTGTTCAGGTATTCTGTAGCCTTGTTGTAGACGGTACCGTAACCTGATAATAATGATTGCTCATAAACTCCATCAGCATTGAATATTGTTAAATTGGTACAGGCTGATGCGTTCTGTCCTGTATAGATTTTAATGATAGGCTTCTGCAATTCTAATGCGTAGACCATACCTATCACAGATTGGAAACCTGGAACTGATCCTAACACTTTTGCTTCAATATTAATTCTACCATAAGCAGTATTTCTTCCACCACCTTCATTATCATTTACTACTTCGGTCTGAGTTTTTACGATTATATCTTCTCCATTACCATCATACCTGATAGCATCCAGAAACGGATGGATATAGTGGAAAGGTGTCTTAAAGTTTACAGAACCGTTTTCTTTGACATAGATCTTTGATTCAAGTACTTCATTGAGATTCATGTTTGCCTTTATTAATATTTGTGAATGTTTAGATTAATCGTTTCTCTACAAAGCTGGTATAGGAGTCTCCAGCGAATATGATATGATCAAATACGGGGATGTCCAGTAGTTTACCAGCCTCATGGATCTTTTTAGTAATGGAAATATCTTCTGCTGAAGGCTCAGGATTACCAGAAGGATGGTTGTGAGCGAGTATTATACTTGCGCATGAACTAACAACTGCACCACGGAAAACCTCGCGAGGATGAACTATAGAGCTATTTAAGTTACCCTGGGATATTGTATCGAATCCTATAACCTTGTTAGCACTATTTAACCAGTAAACAATGAATACCTCTTGGACCAAGTTCAAGAACATTAGTTTGAACATATTAAACATATCCTGGGGACTCGTTATCTTTTGAAAACTGGTAGGCAATTCAGGGTAGGCTTCTGCAACATCACGGAACCTGTAATCTATAGTTTTCATATGTTTCCAAGTATAGTGGACTTTTCTAATCTGCATGTAATAGCCTGTCGTATAATTGATGTGTGAATGAATAGTATTGTTTACTGGAGTAGCGAATAGGTAGGTAAAAAAGGAGGACTAATAACCTAAGAAGAGTTAGCAGCCCTCGTTACCTGGAGTTATCCCCTCAATGAATCCCTGGTTTCAGCAATAAATTGATCTCTTAGAATCTGATTCCCAAAAGATTTTCTCTGGTACTCCCCATTGATGATATAACTGATGGAATATTGATAATTATAATAAGTGCGGTTCAGTATCTGGAACATAATAATGTCCTCCATAGAATGAGATGTTATAAAAATTGTTTAATTTTGTGAATGTTTGCTCCGATAAAGAGATGAGATATGCTCCCTTTGAATGGTCTATTGTAAACTCCAGGTTGGCTATCCCTTCTATAAATGAGAAAAGGGAAGCTAATGTCATAAGTTTAATAGTCATAGGTACAACTAACATGCTTAATCACCTTAGTTTTAGTTAGGATAAATGTTGATATTTCTTTAGATTGTGGATCAAGATATGTGAGTAAAAAGGTCAAAAGTTAGCAAATTTCAATACTTTAAAATTAAAGTATCAGAGCATTTATAAACTTTATTTATATATGTAACAAGTAGTTAGATGGCGGTACTTGCGATTTGACTTGATTCAATGCCCATTATCTGCTATATTATTATACAGTTATTATAAATAATCATACTTGCTACTACCAATAGGGGAAAGGGTGGAGGCGAGCGTGGACGAAGTCCACACAAGCAAAGCCTCCCCCAGGCAAATCTTACAAACCTACTTGCTAATAATCTTTGTATTTGTTTACGTCGCTCCTTCGGTCGAAGACTCCCTCGGCCCGCGACGATAGGATTCGCCCTTCGGGCGAAGGACAGTCCAGTAATTGGATGGATTCACACTACCGTTACTACTTCCTATGGAGCATTTAATGGATAACTCTGTCTTAATAAGTAAGGCTTGTTGTTAATTGAAATTCGATTTACTACAGTATTCCATTCATTGCCTATCAAATTTTCACCCAATCTATTAATCAGTCCCAGAAGTTTTACTACTTTTTCTGAAAGAAGTAATATCTGGCTGGTAAATGGAGGGATGTTGTTTCCGGTGAAAACTGACCAACATTCCGGCCAAAATTGACCACCCCAAGTTAATTATTTTTTGATATATTCTTCAACCTAAAGCTCTTTCCATTTATTAAAAACGGATAACAATGATGCAGCAGTCTGTCGAGTA
>JARLHD010000030.1 GCA_031292435.1 Ignavibacteriaceae bacterium | reverse complement strand
CCCAATGATAAAAAAGCATTAGGAATTTTAAGTGATTTATTCCCTAACCGGAAAGTTATAGGCATTCATTCCGTCGATCTTGTCTGGGGTCTCGGTACCCTGCATTGCCTCACCCATGAACAACCTTTTACTGACTTTTCCTCCATAAAAGCTTAATTATTATATTATCCGAATGTTTTTCGATCATTTACAGATTTGAATTATAAACATATTCAGCCTACTCCGTATCCCAATCCAAATTGCCCCTTAGTTAGCTCTGATATACCCGTCCCATACTCATCCAAGGCTCTTCCCCGGTAGAGTACCGAGAAAAATCCGTAAATATCCGTGAAAATCAGTAAAAATCCGTGGAATTGTCATCTAAGATATGTTCTTCGATCCCCCCTCCCCAATAAATCAAGAAAGAGTAGTGTAGTAATAAATAATATAAAAGTCAACCCTTTTTCTTCATTTCTCGAAATAAATTAAGAATCTCCATCTTTCAGACAACTTTGTTAAAAAGATGAGAATGTCATTCTGAAGGAGAATGTCATTCTGAAGAAGCGAAGCGACTGAAGAATCATGTCATTCTGAAGAAGCGAAGCGACTGAAGAATCATGTCATTCTGAAGAAGGGAAGCGACTGAAGAATCTCCTTCTTTCTGACAACTTCGCCAACCTGCTTTTTATTGCTTAACGATTGAAATTGAATCAAATAACAACTAACTTTAATTACGTTTATGATAATGTTGGTTAAAAATGATCCTATGAATCCGGTTATAAACAAGCAGGCAATTACTCCGTTAACTTTAATGCTTCCACTCTCCCCAGCTGTATCTACTTCTACAAGCTGGAAGCAGGTCCCTTTTCCCAAATTAAAAAAATGATGCTTCTTAAATAAAATTTAGTTTCAGATTGGTTACTTTTTATATAAATAAAAAGTAACCAATAAGGGGAGCCATGCCCATAATCATATCACCCTAATATATTTGAATTCATTTCTTTATATTTCATTATTAAAGATTTTAGGTGAAAGTTGAGCGCTGTACTTACAGTTTCAGAAATTACTAAAGAGATAAAACAGATCCTTGAAGATGGTTTTTCTTCTGTTTCCATTATCGGTGAAATCTCAGGATTCAAAGCCCATATCTCCGGTCATTGGTATTTTAATCTTAAGGATTCTAACGCTGTTATTTCCTGTACCATGTGGAGAAGTATGAACAGCAATGTCTTCTTCACTCCTCAGGATGGTATGAAAGTAATCTTAACAGGTAAAATTACTGTATATCCTCCCAGGGGAAACTACCAGGTTGATGTGAGAAACATGCGCCCGGCAGGAGCAGGAGAATTACAGGCTGCCTTTGAATTATTAAAACAAAAGCTTGCTGCTGAAGGATTGTTCGATCAGAAATATAAAAAACCACTCCCTGTTCTATCTAAAAAGATTGGGATAATTACAGCTATTGACGGCGCAGCATTCCAGGATATGAAAAGTGTTGCAGAAAGGAGATTTCCCCTTGTAGAAATACTCATATGTCCAACGCGTGTGCAGGGTTCCGGTGCTGCTGAACTTATTGCAGAGAATATAGCAGAACTTAATAAGTTCAAAGATATTGATGTTATTATCCTGGCAAGGGGAGGAGGCTCAATAGAAGATCTCTGGGCGTTTAATGAAGAAATAGTAGCACGTGCTATATTTAAATCTAAAATACCTATTGTAACTGGGGTAGGACATGAAGTGGATTTTACTATAGCTGATTTTGTAGCTGACTTAAGAGCCCCTACACCATCGGCTGCCATGGAAATTCTTACTCCGGATAAAAATGATATAATATCTATAATAAAAGAATATGATGATAACTCTCTTCAACAGCTTGAAAAGATATTCAGATCAAAAAAGGAGAAAGTGCATAGTGCATTGAATTCTTATGGATTCAGGACTCCGGCAGGTATCATCAGACGCAGAGCGCAGGAGATAGATAACTTCCTTTATAAAATAATTCAAAGTACTGACAAGAACATTTTAATTCAAAACAACAGGCTCTCCCTGCTTGTTAAATCTCTTGAATCTCATGATATAAATAGGACATTAAAAAAAGGTTTTGTTTTGGTTAAACAGGATTCTAAGTTTATTAGCCGTTCTGAAATCCTTAATAAGGAGGTACCGGCACTCTTAAAGTTCTATGATGGCAAAGTAACTGTAAAAATATCAGAATAAATCTTATCTTTAAACAAATGAAAAAGAAAAACATAAATACTTTTGAATTAGAGTTATCAAGACTTCAGGAAATATCAAATCTCCTCGATAATGATGAGCTCGATCTTGAAAAAGCATTGAGTCTTTATGAAGAAGGAGTGGAATTATCCCGTTCTTGTATTCAGACTCTTAAAGAAGCCGAAGTCAGGATTACTGAAATCAAAAAGAAGCTTGACAATATCAAGACAGAAGACGAAGAATTTTTAGAATAAAAGAAGGAGCTCAATTTAATATGCCTGGTAGCGAAAAATATCCTGTTCTAAGTAAGGTTGAATTTCCGGAGGACATTAGAAAGCTGGATACTTTGCAGCTTAAACAGCTATGTACTGATATCAGGGAATATTTAATTGATACTATTTCTGAAATAGGCGGACATTTCGGCGGGGGACTCGGTACTGTTGAACTTACCGTAGCATTACATAAAGTGTTTAATACTCCATATGATCAGATTGTATGGGATACTGGTCATCAGGCTTATCCTCATAAGATATTAACCGGCAGAAAAGATAAATTGGGTACCATAAGAAGACTTCACGGTATAAGCGGATTTCTTAAAAGATCAGAAAGCGAATATGATACCTTTGGTGCTGGGCATGCATCTACATCTATTTCTGCTGCATTAGGGATGGCAGTTGCACGTGATCTTCAGAAGGAATCCAGAAAAATTGTTGCTATTATCGGTGATGGTGCTATGACTGGAGGTATGGCTTATGAAGCAATGAATAATTCCGGCATAATTAAATCTAACCTTATTGTTGTATTGAACGATAATAATATGTCAATTGGTCCTAATGTCTGGCAGATATCAAATTATTTTACTGAAATGATTGCGCATCCTGATTATAATAAACTGAAAGGACAAGTCTGGGACCTTACTGGAAAACTTGACCACTTCGGGGATAGAATACGTAAAGTAGCTGGACGCATTGAACATGGTATTAAAGCCGTTATTACTCCTGGTATTTTATTCGAAGCTTTGGGATTTAGGTATTTTGGTCCTGTCAATGGTCATAATGTCCACCAGTTAATTAAAATATTTGAACAGGTAAAAGATCTTAAGGGTCCTATTCTGGTGCATGTGCAGACACAGAAAGGTAAAGGTTATGAACCCGCTGAAGGACATGAGCAGAAGTTCCACGCTGCCACTCCCTTTGATAAAATGACAGGGAAAGTTTATAAGAAATCAGATTCACTTCCTTCATATACTTCCATTTTTGGTAATGCTCTCGTAGAAATTGTTAAGGATAATCCAAAAGTAATTGGAATTACCGGAGCTATGGGGGATGGTACAGGTCTGGATATTCTGCAAAAAGCATTTCCACAAAACTATTTTGATGTTGGTATTGCAGAAGGGCATGCTGTTACATTCGCCGCCGGAATGGCTACGCAGGGTATTATTCCCGTTGTTGCCATTTATTCTACATTCCTCCAGCGGGGATTTGACCAGATCGTACATGATGTTGCTTTACAGAAACTGCATGTTGTCTTTATTCTTGATAGAGCCGGATTAGTTGGCGCAGACGGTCCTACTCATCATGGTGCTTTCGATATATCTTATTTAAGAATGATCCCGGGAATGGTTATTATGGCTCCCAAAGATGAGGCTGAATTAAGGGATATGCTATATACTGCTGTCAAATATGATAAAGGTCCGGTTGCAATCCGGTATCCTAGGGGTTCGGCTTTTGGTGTTCCCCTGAAGGATGGATTCACTTTAATTGAGATAGGGAAAGCCGAAGAGTTGATCGATGGGGATGGACCGGTATTTCTTGCAATTGGATCAATGGTGGATTATGCAGTTAAAGCAGCTGAGAAATTAAGACAGGAAGGCATATCATGCAAAGTAATAAATATGCGGTTTGCCAAACCACTTGATACAAATTTATTAGATAAAGTTGCACAAAAACATTCAAAAGTAATAACACTTGAAGAAAATACTCTTATTGGAGGATTTGGTTCGGGAGTACTTGAATACTTTGCAGAAAAGAAATATAAATGTGATGTTCTAAGGATTGGGTTGCCCGATAATTTTGTTGATCATGGCACTCAGGCAGAACTGCATCATCTGCTCGGAATTGATCCGGAAGGTATAGCTGATAAAGTAAAATTATTCTATAACATTCACAGTATAAATCAGAAAATTGAAATCTAAATGGAAAAAGTAAAGGTTGCTGTTATTGGTCTCGGTGGAATTGCACAGCTTATTCATTTACCTTTTCTCCTGAAAGCAAATAACGTATCTGTTGTAGCTGTCGCTGAAATAAACAAGAGCCGTCTTAATACAATTGCAGATAAATTCAATATCACGGAACGTTATACAAATTATAAAGAGCTTTTAGAAAAAAGCGATGTTGAAGCTGTAATAGTCGCCACTCCTACCTCGACACACAAAGAAATTGCAATAAATGTACTTCAGGCAAAGAAAGATGTCCTCGTTGAGAAACCACTTGCAAGAACATTTGATGAAGCCAAACCAATTGTCGAAGCAGCAAGAAAGAATAAACGCAAGATAATGGTAGGGATGAATTTAAGATACAGACCCGATGCCATGATATTGAGAAGTCTGATTAAAAATAATGAAATCGGAACTCCTCTTTATGTAAAATGCGGATGGTTCAGATCTCAGAGTAGTAAAGGCAAATGGTTCACCAGGAAGGAGGAATCGGGCGGAGGGGTAATTATTGATCTGGGGATATTGCTGCTTGATCTTTCCCTGTGGCTTCTGAACTATCCTCCTGTTGAAACAGTATCTACCCAGAGGTATTTTCATAATACAAAAAATGTGGAAGACACCTCGGTAAGTTTTATTAGATGCAAGGATACTTCTATAATTAGTATGGACATGAGCTGGTCGCTCCCAATAGAAAAAGATATCTTTTATCTTAATCTTTATGGAACAAAAGGTACAGCATCCCTAAATCCCTTCAGGATATTTAAAAGGGTTGAAGACCAGTTAATAGATCTTACACCTACCGGATCCGAAAGCCCGCTTAGCCTTCTCAGGAAATCTTATATGAATGAACTTAAAAGCTTTATAGGTGCCGTAAGGGGACTAAATCCTATATTTTCATCTGGTGATGAAGCGTTATCCAGAATGAAAGTAGTGGAAGCAATGTACAAATCTGCATCAGAAAACCAGGAAATTAAAATCAAAGATATTTAATATCTACCTGACCATTCTTTAATTTTTAGCACAAAAGCATTCAAATAATAGATCATTGTCAATATTAGTTCCTTGAATGCGGTATCCAATTTTGGTATATTTTAAGTTCAAATTTTGTTATGCAAAAACCAAGGAGAAAATGTTGAAAGGAAAAATCGAGCAGGAGATAATTCCTGTGAGGGAACCTTCTATTGTTGATGATATACCGGAAATACTTCCTATTCTGCCTTTAAGGGATATTGTAATCTTTCCTTATATGATCTTTCCTGTACTAGTTGGACGGGAACAATCTATTAAAGCAGCTAACTATGCTTTAGAAAATACAAAATATATATTTCTATCTACGCAGAAAAAATCATCTATTGAGGACCCTAAAGAGGATGATATTTTCATTGAAGGTACAATCGCAAAGATAGTGCAGATATTAAAACTGCCTAATGGATTAATGAAAATACTTGTTGATGGACTTCTTCAGGGAAGGATTGTGAATTTTACTGAAAGGAAGGAATTCTTTGAAGCAAAAATCGAAGTTGTAGTACCGGAAGTGTTTAATGACCACGAAATGAATGCTCTTGTAAGACAAATGTCACAGTTATTCAAAGATTATGTTAAGATAAGCAGAAACATACCTAATGAGGCATTAACTGCTTTCGAAAATATTGAAGAACCGGACCGTAAATTATATTATGTTGCTGCCAATATAAGTCAGTCGATAGATGTTAAGCAGGCAATCCTGCAGAAATTTGTATTAAAGGAACAATATTATGAAGTAATTAAAATATTGAATTCCGAAATAGACATACTAAAGATTGAAAAGGAAATTGATAATAAAGTTCAGGAGAATATCGCCAAAACCCAGCGGAAATTTATTATACAGGAACAGATAAAAATTCTTCAGGATGAATTAGGTGAGGATGAAGATAATACACCGGAATTTCAGAAATTAAAGGACCAGATCAAGAAAGCCAAAATGCCGTCCGAAGCTGAGTTAAAGGCACTTGAAGAATTAACCAAGCTAAGAAAAACTCCCTCAATGTCACCCGAATCTACGGTAATAAGAAATTATCTTGAGTGGATGACTGAAGTTCCATGGTCAAAAAGATCAAAGGATAATCTGAAAATAAACCATGTTCAGCAAATACTGGATGAAGACCATTTTGGATTAGAGAAACCTAAAGAAAGAATTATTGAACATATTGCTGTTCTTAATCTGGTTAAACAGATGAAAGGACAGATATTATGCTTCGTGGGACCTCCGGGAGTGGGGAAGACATCGTTAGGTAAATCTATAGCAAGAGCATTAGGAAGAAATTTTGTTCGTATAAGTCTTGGCGGTATAAGAGATGAAGCCGAAATCAGAGGGCACAGGAAAACATATATCGGTTCTATGCCCGGTAAAATATTACAGTCAATGAAGAAAGCGGGAACAATCAATCCTGTAATGCTTCTTGATGAAATAGATAAGATGAGTATGGATTTCCGTGGTGACCCGTCAAGCGCTATGCTTGAAGTATTGGATCCCGAACAGAATTCTACATTTAACGATCATTACCTTGAAGTTGATTATGACCTTTCACAGGTTATGTTTATTACAACTGCTAATGTCCGGTACAACATTCCATTACCTCTACAGGACAGAATGGAGATTATTGATTTATCAGGTTACCTTGAGCATGATAAACTTGAAATTGCTAAGAGGCATTTAATCCCGAAGCAGCTTGAAGCTCATGGACTAACTAATAAAAAAGTTACTATTACTGATAAAGCTATAATGAAGATTATTACAGAATATACACGTGAAGCAGGTGTTAGAAATCTTGAAAGAGAACTGGCATCTGTATGTAGAAAGATGGCGCGTGATATTGTAGTTAAGGAATCTACTAATGGGAAAGAAAGAAATAGTAAGTATCTGATTGATGAGATTAAAGTTGAAGAGTATCTTAAAATTCCCCGCTATAGGTACCAGAGGCATAGCAAAGAAAATATTGTGGGAAGTGTAACAGGTTTGGCCTGGACTAGTGTAGGAGGTGAAATTCTATCGGTTGATGTAACAATAATGAGCGGCTCTGAAAAACTTACTCTTACTGGACAGTTGGGAAATGTAATGAAAGAATCTGCACAGGCAGCATTAAGCTATATCCGTTCAAGAGCCAAAGAACTTAAACTTGATGTTAATTTCTTCAAAGGAAAGGAAGTGCATATACATCTTCCGGAAGGTGCAATTCCTAAAGATGGTCCTTCAGCAGGCATCACAATGGCAATGGCACTTTATTCTGCTATTTCAGGAAGACCTGCTTCAAATAATATAGCCATGACTGGTGAAATTACGTTGAGAGGAAATGTACTTCCGATTGGAGGTTTGAATGAAAAACTCATAGCTGCTAAAAGATATGGTATTGAAACTGTCCTAATCCCAAGAGATAATGAAATTGATTTAAAAGAGATAGCCGCTAAGGTAACTGACGGATTAAAGATAATACCGATTGACAAAATTGAAGATGCAATCCCGTATATATTCCCTTCGGAAAAAAAAGAGTCAGGTTCATCCGGGAAGAAAACTCCTGTAAAAAAGAAAAGTAAAAGGAAATAAGATTTGGCAGATGAGTTTGTAATAGACAAGAGTCAACCTGATCAGAAGCTATATCTTGAATTAACTTCAATAATCAGGAATGTACTTAATAAAAATGATAATCTGATTACTAATCTTTCAAATTTTACTGCTGTATTAAAACAGACTTTTGATAAGATAAGCTGGGTAGGGTTTTATCTGTTTGACAATGAGAAACTATATCTGGGTCCGTTCCAGGGAAAAGTTGCATGTACACAGATTGAACTTGGAAAGGGAGTCTGTGGAACTTCTGCATTAAAAAAGAAAACTATTATTGTCAATGATGTAAATGAATTCCCCGGACATATAGTTTGTGACTCTGATTCGAAATCAGAAATTGTAATTCCACTGCTGAAAAATAATAAACTACTAGGAGTGCTGGATATAGATAGTCCTTTTTTAAGTGCATTTGATGAAACAGATAAGCAAAATCTCGAATATATTTGTAACTTTCTAACAGAGGAAATATTTTAAGGCAAATATGAGTTTTATAGTAACAGCAAGAAAATGGCGTCCGCAGGTTTTCAAGGATGTAGTTGGACAGGAGCATATTACATCCACGTTAAAGAATGCTATCAAGAATAACAGGATAGCTCATTCCTATATTTTTACCGGTCCCCGTGGAGTAGGCAAAACTACAACCGCACGTATACTAGCAAAAGCCCTTAACTGCCTGAACCCGGTTGATAGTGAGCCATGCAATAAATGTGAATTATGCCTTTCTATTCAGAACGGACAGTCTATGGATATTATTGAAATAGACGGTGCCTCCAACAGGGGAATTGATGAGATTCGAACTTTAAGAGAATCAGTAAAATATTCTCCTTCGAGAGGCAAATATAAGATTTACATAATTGATGAAGTTCATATGTTAACAAAGGAATCCTTTAATGCATTCCTTAAAACATTGGAAGAGCCTCCATCTCATACTGTATTTATTTTTGCTACTACTGATATTCAAAAGGTACCTCTTACTATTATATCCAGGTGCCAGCGTTTTGATTTCAGGAGAATACAGCTTAATACTATCAAAACTCTTCTGATGGAAATTGCCAGGTCAGAGAAAATTGAAATTGAAGATAAGACATTAACTATTATTGCTAAGAAAGCAGATGGAGCATTACGTGATGCAGAAAGCTTTTTTGATCAGATAGTATCTTATTGTGGAAATAAGATTGATCAGGAAACAGTATCTAAAATGCTTAATCTTATTGATGACGAGATTTATTTTAACATCTCAGATGCTATACTGAAAAAAGATTTTAACGAGGTTTTCCGTGTATCGGGTGTGTTATTTGATAACGGTTATGACTTCGGAGATTTTATTAACGGTCTTATTGAACATTTCAGAAATATTCTGACAGTAATACTTACGAAGAAAACTGATCTGGTTGAATGTGCTGAAGTTTACAAGACACATTTTATGGAATATGTTGGTAAATACAGTGAAGGTGATCTTTTAAGGATACTCAATTTCCTTAATAAGACTCAACAGGAAATGAGGTTTACGCAGAATCATCGGATAAAAGTTGAAATCTCGTTAAGTCATCTGATAGGATTTGAAAGAAGTGTGACAATATCTGATTTACTTGAGAGGATTAGTTCTTCTGTGATAAATAGTACCCAGGGTTTATCAGGAGAGCCTGAAAAAAAAAATAGTTACCCATCAAGATCGACGATCCCTTTAGTTAAATCCAATATTGGTAATCTTGATTATCAATCTGAAGGAGAGGAACAATTAAAGAAGGAACCATTGAGAGTTACTCTTATCGGAAAGAATCCGGTAAAAGATATTCGTCCTAAAGAATCCATTGATACCAGTGATTTTTCATTCGAATCGATTGTTAAGAAATGGGATATTTTTGTCAATGCAGTTATAATGGAAAAGAAATTCTCTTTAGGACCTTATGTCGGAAATATAGAACTGTCAAGTCTTGAAGGAAATAAGCTTAAAGTATTTCTAAGTGATTCTGATGGGAAGAAATCATTTGGAATGGATAAGGATTACTTAGGAAAGAAAACAGCCGAAATATTCGGGAAAAAGATAATTTTTCAATTTGAGGAACGGCAGGGGAATAATTCTTTTATAAAAAACGAGGGGGTAGTGATAAATGACCCCCTAATTGACCTGATTATATCGGAATTAGGCGGGGAAGAAATATCCGGTTGAACAATCGGTTATTAGTTTTGAGAATCTCATAATTTTAATTAAATTTAATGTCTATGTCCAAAAAATTAATCGTAGCGATAGACGGGCCTTCAGGTTCCGGCAAGAGCACTTCTGCAAAAATAATTGCGCAAAAGCTGGGTTACCTATATATCGATACTGGAGCTATGTACAGGGCGATCACTTTTTTGGCAATAAAAGATGATATTATGGATCATCCCAAAGCTATTGTAAAGGCGGCGGAAGAATCTGATATCAAGCTAAAATATTTGAATGGTGCAACCCAGGTTTTCGTAAACGGTGATGATATTACAGAATATTTAAGGACCCATGAACTTAACGAAAAAGTAAGCATGGTGAGCCAGATAGCAGGTGTAAGAAAAGCACTTGTAAAGAAGCAGCAGATGATGAAACTTGAAGGTGAAGGAATTGTAATGGAAGGACGTGATATTGGAACTGTTGTTTTTCCGGATGCAGATGTGAAAATCTTTCTTACCGCAGGATTGGATGAAAGAGCATCAAGAAGAGCCAAGGAATATGAAAAGAAAGGCAAAGGTGTCCCGGTACATAAAATAAAGAGTAATCTTTCGATGAGGGATGCTATTGATTCGACGAGGGATGCGAACCCTTTAATAAAAGCTGATGATGCTATTGAAGTTGACTCTTCAAAGATCTCAATTGAGCAGCAGGTAGAGATAATATTTCAGCAGGTAAAAAAAGCAGCCAAATCGAAAGGTATTAAGATATTAAGTTAAAATTATGGTTCTTTAAGCCATCTTAATAATTATGTTAAACAAAATTGTCTGTTCCCTAACCTAATGATGGCATAGGCAAAAAGAGCAGAACTAAATAATTCAGTGTTCAGGAGGATAAATGTCCGAGGAAAAATCAGTAATCTCAAAGTCGGTGACAAACGATGATTACGAAAAAGCTAAGAAGAGTTTTAATGACGATAGTTATTCAAAGGAAGAATTCTTAACATTAGCAAAACTATACTCCGATTCTTTTAGAGATGTAAAAGAAGGGGAGTTGATAAAAGGGAAAATCGTCCGTATTCAGGATGATAATGTTATTATTGACGTCGGCTTCAAATCAGAAGGGTCGATTCCCAAAAGCGAATTCAAAGAATACGAAGAAATTAAGGTAGGAAGAGAAATTGAGGTTGTTCT
>JARLHD010000291.1 GCA_031292435.1 Ignavibacteriaceae bacterium | reverse complement strand
GGTAATTGTTGGTGACGGACCATTGCTGAAGGACCTTAAAAAATATGTTCTCTATTATAAAATAGAACGCGTTGTTTTTAAGGGTCTATGTGACCCGGAAATTTATTACCGGGAATCAGAAATATTATGTATGACCTCTACCTCAGAAGGTTTGGGGATGGTACTTGTCGAGTCTGTTAAATTAGGTTGTATCCCTGTTGCCTTTGATAGCTTTCCAAGCATCAGGGAAATAATCCGCGATAATGGCAATGGTATACTTGTTAATAGTTTTAGTATAAAAAAATATATTAAAATTTTAAGGAAGTTGATGCTTAATCCTGAGCTGAGAAATCATTTGCGTGAAAACAATGTGGATTTAAATGGTAAGTTCGATCCCTATGTCATTAGTCAACAATGGTTAAATTTGTTTGAAAAAAACAACTTAAACGAAATGACTAAAATGTTCAGGATTGCAGCTTCAGGGTAAATCGCTTGGGGAGTGTTTAACTATATTTTTAACCTTTTGATATTGCATATATCCCGTATCCGCATTATTTTCATGTTTTACATATTATTAAGTAAATCGAATGGCATCCTATTTTAAGGATTGTAAATGGCACTCTTAAAAGCAAATAAAACTATCCCCGATCTTTTCGTGTTCCTTACTGAAGAGTATAATGTTGATAAAAAATTCCTGTTCAGAAAAGTAAATGGGGTATATGAAGGGATCAACTATAAGGAATTAAAATCAGAGACTGAAAATATCGCTCTGGGACTCGGTGCCCTCGGTATCAAAAGAGGGGATAAGGTCGCTATTATGGCAGAGAACCGTCCTGAATGGGTATTCTCCGATATGGCTATTCTTAGTCTTGGTGCTGTTGATGTTCCCCTGTATCCATCTCTTACTGCTGAATCTGTTCAGTTTATTCTGAACAATTCGGAATCAAAAGGAATTATAGTATCTAATAAATTCCAGTTGAATAAAGTATTAAAAATTAAACCCCACTGTCATAACATTAATTTCATTATCGTAATGAATGAAAAAGATGTTACCCCTAAAACCCAGGGGTTATATACCTTCAAAGAAATACAGGACATGGGTGAATTATTCGCTAAGAACCATTCAGGATATCTGAAAGATTGTATAAAGAAAGTTCATGAAGATGATCTCTGTACTATTATTTATACTTCCGGAACTACCGGCGAACCGAAAGGGGTAATGCTTTCACATAAAAATATTTTATCTAACGTTACAAAGACTCTCGAAATTTTCCCTATCAATCAGGATGATATCTTCCTCTCTTTCCTCCCTATGTGCCATATATTCGAACGCATGGGTGGATATTATACAGGCTTCTCTTCAGGCGGTTCTATCTATTTCGCTGAATCCATTGAATCAATCTCACAGAATATCGTCGAAGTTAAACCCACAATTCTTACTACAGTTCCCAGGCTCTTTGAAAGGATTCATTCAAAGATTATCAGGAATATTGATAGCCAGTCTTATACAAAACAAAAAATATTCTATTGGGCTGTTGAAATCGGTCTGCAGTACATGTATGCAAAAAAGGAACACTCTATTTCAGTTCCTCTGTCCCTTAAAAGAAAAATTGCCGATAAGCTTGTCTTCTCTAAACTAAGAGAAAAAATGGGAGGTAAGTTAAGATTCTTTATCTCAGGCGGTGCCTCGCTTCCACGTGAAGTGGGTGAGTTCTTCGAAGCTGTCGGTATTCTGATAATCGAAGGGTATGGCTTAACAGAATCTTCTCCTATTATTACTGCAAATAAATTGGATGACTATAAGTTCGGTTCTGTAGGAAAGGTATTCCCCGGCATCGAAGTTAAAATTGCTGTCGATGGAGAGATCCTCGCTAAAGGTCCTAATATTATGCTCGGCTATTATAAAAATAAAAAAGAGACAGACGAGACACTTAAAAACGGCTGGCTCCATACAGGCGATATAGGTCATTTCGATAGCGATGGCTTCCTTGTTATTACTGATCGTAAGAAACATCTGTTCAAAACATCAGGTGGTAAATATATTGCCCCGTCTCATATCGAAAATCTGTTTCTCGCAAGTAAGTATATTGAACAGTTCGTACTTATCGGCGATAGAAGAATGTTTCTTAGTGCCCTAATCGTCCCTGATTTCGAGGCTCTTAGGGAATACGCCGACTCCCATAAAATCGAATATTCAGATAACCATGACCTCGTCAATAAAAAAGAGATATACGAACTCTTCGATAAAGATATGTCTCAGTTCCAGAAGAAACTCGCAAACTATGAAAGAGTCAGAAAATTCACATTATTAGATCATCCATTTTCAATAGAAACCGGTGAGATAACCCCCAGCTTCAAGATTAAAAGGAAACTCGTCGAAGAAAGATACGGTTCCATTATAGATGAAATGTATGATAAGTCTGAAAAATAAATAAATATTTACTCGGGGCTATAGCTCAATTGGCAGAGCGTCTGGTTCGCAATCAGAAGGTTGGGAGTTCGATTCTCCCTAGCTCCACTTAAAGTGTGCATTTTATATCTATTATAAGGGGCCTGATTTTTTATCCCATAAACATTTCATATTTTAATTCCTTATGAATTTTCTCCCTGAAAAAAAATACTATAAGGATATATTCAGGCTTGCTTTACCGGCTATAGCAGGACTCTCAACTCAAATGGTTGTCTCCCTCGTCGATGCAGCCATGGTTGGACGCCTCGAAAATACTAAATATGTTCTTGCCGCAATGGGAATTGGTGTCCTTGCAACATGGGCTCTGGTTAGTTTCTTCTCTAGCCTGGCAACCGGTACTCATGTTATCGTTGCAAGAAAATATGGTGAAAAGGATTATGATGCCTGCGCTGTAACCCTCAATAATTCCATAATTATAGCTCTTACTATCGGGGTAGCTGTAATGTTCGTCGCAGTTTTTGCGGCTAAACATTTTGCCCATTTATTAGCCGCTGATCCTATTGTTGGGGATTATGCTGCCCAGTTTATATTCTTCCGGTTCCTTGGTATTCCTGCTTTCCTGGTCTCTGTCTCATACCGCGGATTCTTCTTTGGAATAAATAAAACGAAAATATTCATGTTCTCTGGTATTACTACCAATGTTCTTAATATCATTTTCAATTATTTCCTTATTTATGGCTCCTTTGGTATTGTGCCTAAAATGGGTTTGGCTGGTGCAGGTCTTGGTTCTACGCTCGCTACTACATTTGACTTTCTCTTCTATTTCACTGTTTCTCAATTTCCGAGCTATAGACATAGATATAGAATATTGAAGAATTTTAAGATTGATTTCAGTGTTATTAGAAAGATATATAAAATTTCTCTCCCTGTATCTTTTCAGAACGTCTTTATCCTTTTAGGCTTCCTCTCATTTATTACTATCATGGGTTTTATTGGTATAAAGGAACAGGCTGCCACTCAGGCAGTTATTTCTACTCTGTTTATCTCATTTTTACCTTGCTTTGGGTTCGGAATTGCGGCGCAGACTCTGGTTGGCAATTATATCGGATCTAAAAAATTTAATCTGGCTAAGATTTATGGCTTTGAGACAGCTAAAGTTGCTACATATTACACTATTTTGTTGGGAATTGTTTTTATTTTACTTCCGCAGTATGTTCTTACAATAATTACTACTAATCAATCGATTATTGATGTTGCGAAACCGGCATTAAGGATTGCAGGATTCGCTCAGATTTTTTATGCTGTAGGTGTGGTTCTTGCTAATGGATTGCAGTCGGCAGGGAAGACATTATTTGTTATGCTTGCCGAAAGTTTAACTAACCTTCTTATTTTCGTTCCTTTAGCTTATTTCTTTGGAATATTCCTGAAAGGAGGTTTAATCGGAGCCTGGTTAGCTCTCCCTGTTTATATTATTCTGTATTCGTCAATTATTTTCACTAAATTTAAATATGGGGATTGGAAAACTATATAAGAATTAACTTGACATTATTGTTTGACTCAAATATATTTTATATATGAAATTTTATACTATTAAATTATTTCTTTTAATGTTAGTAGTTTCAGCCGCTTACAGTTACGCACAGGTTACTTATTTCTCTGCTAAAACCGATGGTAACAATGTTAAAATCGAATGGACTTCCGGGGATGAATCTAATGTCAGTCACTATTCTATTGAAAGAAAAACTCCCCAGACCTCATTTGTTGAAATTGTTACAGTTCCGGCTAAAGGCAGTAATTCATATTATTCATACGAGGATCAATCACTATATAAAATAAATGATGCTGTATTTATTTATAGAATCGTATCTGTAAATAAGGATAATTCCAGCACCATTTATCCACATGATGTTTCAGTTTCCCCAAATATTTCAGGTATAAAAAGAACCTGGGGTAGCATTAAAGCAATGTTCCGTTAATTTAATGCCTCTTTTTCTTCATTCTACTATAAACAATAAATCAGTTCAATGTTACCCCTTGATGAAACAAATAAGTTATGCGATATATATCCTTCTCCTTTTATTTGTAGTAGGTTGCGCTGCATCTAAGAAATTTACACGCGAAGATAGATTCTCTGAAGTAAATAAAGATAACAGCAGCCTGATACGCGTCCTGCTTGATGAAAAATTGAATTCCTTTAACTATACTGTCGATAATACCGTCGTTCTTAAAAATGAATCAAAAATTATGTCCACCATCGATAATGGCAATATCCTGCATTTCTCTGCTGATGGTAATAATGTTAAACTCCTCTATGATGATAAAACATATTCAGCTAAGTTCTTTCAGGTGCTTCCTGAAAATTCTGTATCAATTAAGGTAATTGATAAATACTATAAAGGGGCATTTAGGATTGCCTCCCGGAATAATAAAATTCAGGTCATAAATACTCTTTCCCTCGAAGAATATATTAAAGGCGTAGTACCAATGGAAATGCCGGTAGGGAAGGGGACTGAGAATTTCGAAGCCTTAAAAGCATTCTCTATTTGCGTTAGAACTTATGCTATTAAGAAACTCAATTCTAATAATAATTATGATATCTATAACGATACCAGGGATCAGGTCTATGGAGGTGAAAACTCTGAACAGATTATTTCCAATAAAGCTGTTGAAGAAACCCGGGGACTGATACTCACTTATAATAATACACCTGCATCAACATTCTATCATTCTACCTGTGGCGGATATACTGAAGATGGCTCCAATGTATTCCAGGTTACAAATGCTCCTTATCTCCAAAGCATTAAAGATGGTGAAGAACCTTTATGCAGTATATCCCCTAAGTTCCAATGGACCGAAACTTATCCTGAACTTGAATTTGTCAACAGGCTTAGAATTGCCGGTTTGGTAACAGGTCCTGAATGGAAATTGGCATCTATTAGTATAAATAGCAGGTTCAATTCAGGCAGGGTCAATGAAATGCAGATAACTCTTAAATGTGATTCCCTTCAGGATAAAATTGTAAAGATCTATGGAAATAATATTAGAAAGATTATAAGGACTTCCGATAATTCAGCTATACTAAACAGCTCCTTTTTTGATCTTAATGTCGATAACAAAAACAATGTTGTATTATCAGGTAAAGGTAATGGTCATGGTGTGGGACTCTGCCAGTGGGGCGCAATAAATCTATCACGGCAGGGTAAGGATTTTGTTTATATACTTTCTCATTATTACCCCGGTACCAAAATATTGAGGTATTATGATTAAAACTACTATTCCAATATATCTGGCATCAAAATCTCCACGCAGAAAAAAACTGTTGGAACAGGTAAACTTATCCTTTAAGATTCTTCCTGTCGAAACTCCTGAGATATTCAGGAAAAATGAAAGACCCGTAGATGTAGTCCGCAGGATTGCACTCGAAAAACTCGATGCAGCTAAAGAAATCATTAAAGAGGGGATTATTATAACTGCAGACACTATAGTTGTTATACATGGAAAAATAATCGGTAAACCGGTTGATAAAAATGAAGCTGTACGAATGTTGAAACAGCTTAGCGGCAATACGCATATCGTGTATACAGGGTTTTCCATTCATAACTCGGTTACTCAAAAAACAATAACTGATTATGAAAAGACTTATGTTACCTTCCGGAAATTGAATATCAGAGAAATAAAAGAATATGTAGAAACTGGAAGCCCTCTCGATAGAGCCGGTGCTTACGGTATTCAGGACGATTATGGCGCGGTCTTTATTAAGAAAATAAATGGATGCTATTATAATGTCGTAGGTCTGCCTCTAACTAAAGTATTTCAAACTATGCTTAGGATTATTTAATTGCTTAAGAAATTAAAAAGGAATTTATTGATATCCATTGCTGTTGCCGGATTACTTTATCTTGGATTCACTATTTATGCTGACTTTGGTCATGTGGTACAGGCATTTAGGAATTTTAACTGGCTCTTCCTCCCGTTGCTTCTTCTATGTTCTTCATGTAATTATATGGTTAGGTTTTCCAAATGGGATTACTACCTGAGAATAATAGGTGTTAAGATTTCTAAAATAGATTCTTTATCTGTATTTATGTCTGGCCTGGTAATGAGTGTAACACCGGGCAAGATGGGGGAACTGTTAAAAGCTTATCTCTTGAAAGAAATTACAGGTACATCAATCAGTAAATCTGCTCCGATTATATTCGTTGAAAGAATTACTGACTTTGTCTCCCTTATGCTTATAGCCTTGGCAGGAGCTTATTATTACAATTATGGAAGAACAATAGTCCTTATAGTAGCACTTATCTTTTTCCTTATAATAATATTCCTTAGTAACAGGACAATAGCCGATCCTGTACTAAAACTCATGGAAAAAAATAAATTCCTTAATAAGCACCTGGCTAAGATTCATAACGCATATGAAAGTTCATATCAGATGCTGCGCCCTTTACCTCTCTTAAAAATGACAGTTGTGAGCCTGTTTTCATGGTTCTTTGAGTGTTTGGGATATTATTTAATTCTGCGTAATTTCCCTATAAACTTGCATATACCATTATTATGGTCGGCATTCAGTTATTGCTTCGCTATTATTATTGGAGCTGTATCAATGTTACCGGGAGGACTTGGAGTAACAGAAGGATCTCTAACTTTTATGCTTGTTGAAAAAGGAGTTTCTAACCAGTATGCTGTCGCATCTACATTTATAATTAGGGCAGTTACTCTATGGTTTGCTGTTCTGATAGGAGTTATAAGTGTTTCTTTGTATCAAAAAAGATTTGGCAAAATAATCATTGAACCGGAAATAGTTTAGGAGTATAAATGGCACAATATGAAAAGATCATTATCCCCTCTGTGGGTGAAAAAATTAAAGTTAAAGAAGGTCAGTTAGTTGTTCCGGACAACCCTATCCTTGCTTTTATTGAGGGCGATGGTACAGGACCTGATATCTGGAGAGCATCCAAAAGAGTATTCGATAGTGCGGTTGAAAAAGCCTATAAGGGAAAGAAAAAGATAGCCTGGATGGAAATATATGCCGGAGAAAAAGCTTTATCTGTTTATGGAAAGGATAAATGGCTCCCAGAAGAAACTGTGGATGCTATTCAGGATTATCAGATTGCAATAAAAGGACCCCTCACTACTCCTGTAGGTGGAGGAATTAGAAGTCTTAATGTCGCACTGCGTCAGCAGCTCGATCTGTTTGCCTGTGTCAGACCTGTTAAATATTATGCAGGCGTGCCTAGCCCCATGAAAAGACCCAAAGATGTAGATATCATTATCTTCAGGGAGAATACTGAAGATGTATATGCCGGCATTGAATTCAAGTCCGGTACAAAAGAAGCCGAGGATGTTAGAAAATATATAGAGGAAAAATCGGGCAAAATGATTCGCAAGGATTCCTCTATTGGCATTAAACCAATGAGTGAATTTGGTTCAAGAAGATTAGTTAAAAAAGCTATCGATTATGCTATCGCTAATAATAAAAAGAACATAACCCTTGTCCATAAAGGGAATATTATGAAGTTCACTGAAGGTTCTTTTAAAGAATGGGGCTACCAGGTCGCTAAAGAAGATTATAAAGATATCCTTATTACAGAAGAAGAACTGTCTTCTAAATATAATTCCAAACTCCCTGAAGGAATGATAATTATTAAGGATAGGATTGCGGACAGTATGTTCCAGCAGCTCCTGTTACGCCCTTCTGAATACGATGTCCTGGCTACTCCTAACCTTAACGGCGATTACATCTCTGATGCAGCAGCAGCACAGGTGGGAGGCTTAGGAATCGCTCCCGGTGCTAATATCAGTTACTCTGCAGCTATATTTGAAGCGACCCACGGTACTGCTCCTAAATATGCTAATATGGATAAAATAAATCCCGGTTCCTTAATCCTTTCCGGTGTTATGATGTTTGATTATATCGGTTGGAAGAAGGTTGGTGGACTTATAGAAAATGCCCTTAAGAAAACTATTAAATCCAAAATTGTAACTTATGATTTTGCAAGACAAATGGTTGGTGCAAAGGAAGTAAAAACTTCTCAATTCGCCGATGAGATCATTAAAAATATGAAGTAAAGATCATATATTGTTCTGTATTCTTGATTTTAATGGGGTGGCTCGTTATATTTTCATTGTATCTAATTATTCTTTAAATAAAAGGAGAAAGAATATGTCACAGGAAAATGGTTATGTAAAAGGTCTTTTTATCGGCTTGTTGGCTGGCAGTGCAGTTGGTGCACTCGTTGCTTTACTTTATGCACCTAAAAGTGGGAAGGAACTTCGGAAGGATATTAAAACTAAAACAGATGAATATTACGACGAAACAGAAAAATTTATTGCTGATGCTAAAGTTAAAGCAAAAGATATGATGAATGAGGGAAAGAAAAGATCTGAACAGATTATTGCAAATGCTAAAACTAAATCAGAAGAACTTCTGAAAAATGCTGAACGCATATTTACTGAAGCTAAAAGTAAAACAGGTTCTATCGTCTCTACCGGTAAAGAAGTAGTAGATGGTGAAACCGCAAAGCTGAAGACTGCCTTCAAAGCTGGAGTTGATGCTTATAAGGAAACTAAGAATCAACATAATGATCAGGGTTAATTAAGTAAATGGAAATTTCCAACATATTCTATATACTGCTTTTAGCCTCTGCTTCAGGTCTGTGTATCGCTTTGATTTTCTTTCTCTACAAAGTGTCAGGTTCAATAAAAAGAATTGAAATCGATATAAATGACCTTACCCACCAGGTGAAACCCTTAATAGCTTCCTCTATCACACTAAGTGAAAAACTTAAGTTTATCTCTGATGAAGCGAAACAACCATTGCAGGTTGCTAAAGAGATAGTTGAAGATATTAAAGACAGAATAGATGTAATTCTTGAATTAGAAGAAAAATTAAGAAAAGGTGTCGAGGGTCCTCTAACGAAGCTCCTCAACACCCTTTCCGGTGTTACTAATGGCATAAATGCGTTTTGGGATAATTATAAAAAACGTTAATTAAAATAATATAATTCACACCTCAATTAAGGAGGATTTCCTTTGAAAGAATATGACTCTGGATCGATACGCAACATTGCGCTTATCGGCCACGGAGGTAGCGGTAAAACTACTATTTCCGAAATTCTTCTCTTTACGGCCGGAGAGATAAATAGAATAGGATCTGTAACCGAAGGTTCTACAACTTCAGATTACTCACCTAATGAAATAGAAAAACAAATCTCAATACAAACTTCACTTCTTCACCTCGAATGGAATAATATCAAATTAAATTTTATAGATACTCCCGGATATTCCGATTTCGTCGGTGAGGTAAAGACCTCTTTGCGTGTATCTGATACTGCAGTTATGGTTATTAAATCATTTGAAGGTGTTGAGGTTGGCACTGAAACTACTGGTGAGTTTATAAATGAGTTTGGACTCCCCTCAGCTATCATAATTAACAAAATTGATAATGAGCATTCAAACTATAAGAAAACATTTGATCAGGCTAAAGAAAGATTAACTGCTTCAGCTGCAATTATAACTTTTCCTGTTAAGGAAGGTCTTAATTCTGATACCATCATCGATGTTATCAAAATGAAAGCCTATAAGTACGGTGACCCCGCAAGTAAAAAAGTTACTGAGATGGATATCCCGGCAGACATTATGGATGAAGCTGAAGCCTACCATACCGAACTGGTTGAAAAAGTAGCCGAAACTACAGAAGAATTAATGAATAAGTACTTTGAGGAAGGTAATCTTTCCCCCGAGGAACTTGATAATGGTATTAAACTTGCCATGATAAAAAGGAATCTGACTCCTGTCTTCTGCGTATCAGCATCTAAAGCCGTTGGATTAAATAACTTCCTCGACTTTACTGCTAAATATTTCCCCTCTCCATTGGATAGAGGT
>JARLHD010000290.1 GCA_031292435.1 Ignavibacteriaceae bacterium | reverse complement strand
TGTATCGGTCCGTTGGCATATGGTAGTGCAGCAGTAACTAATATTTTCTCTGTAGCCAAAATAAAACCTGTTTTTATGCAAAAAAGAAAGATAAATATAACAATTTTACCGATAATTCCCCCTGTTTCACCGATTTTTACTACTATTTAGCTACCAACCCTTATAATTTTCTATTAGAATTTTCAAAAGGATACGAAATATGCATGAACATAGAAATTTTGGCAGCCGGGTAATTCTGGGAATGATTTTAATAGCAATCGGTGTAATCTATCTTGCAAAGGCGTTTTACTTTCCATTCGATATAGAAATTTTTTCCTTCCCCTTTATTCTTGTAGTAATCGGCATAATTATAATGTTAAATTCAGGAAATAAACTATTCGGCGCCTTGGTTTCTATTTTTGGACTCATATTGTACTTTGGCGACCATATAGTTATTTGGCCCTTCTTCTTTATACTCTGGGGCATATATATCATTTTCAAAAATAGATCTCGTCAGCACCGGGCTTTTGATTATCATAAGTATGATTCTTCCCAAGGCTCTGATCCGAATGACAAGAAGGATTTTCGGGATGATATTGCAGATTTTGTCAAATCAGAAAAAAATCGGTTCTACGATTCTTCAATAAGAAAAGATTACCTCGATGATATCTCCGTTTTCGGCGGTGGACATAAGGTAATCCATTCCGACAGCTTCAAGGGAGGCAATATTACAGCTATATTCGGTGGAAGCGAAATCGACCTCACCCAGTGCAAACTCGCCCCCGGTGAAAATATTATAGATGTCGTTATTATTTTCGGCGGTACCACAATTGTCGTTCCGAATAATTGGGATGTAATCTTAAATGTAACTTCTTTATTTGGTGGTTTCTCTAATAAAAAAAGCAGATATATACCTTCTGCCACTGAACCCGCTGGTACTCTTATTATTAAGGGTGTTTGTCTTTTCGGCGGCGGTGAAATAAAATCTTATTAATCTATAATGAATAACCCGATCCTAAAAAACCCAAGGAATATTTTTTTCTATATATTATTCTGGATGTTCGAAGCTCTTGCATATTTCCTGCTCATCTCCCTGGGTTTGAATATAGAAATAAAATTCTCTATCGTCGATAGCATTGTGTTCAACATACTCCTGGCAGGTCTTGGTCTAAGTTTTTGGTACCCTGCTCGGTATATTTCTGTCGAAGATAATTTTAATTATAAGATCTTTCTCAAACACCTTATAAGCGGAATTATATCTTCCTGCATATGGCTCCTGGTGGGTTTCTTAATTATCAACAACTTTGTTAAAGCACATGGATATTCTGAATTCTTCTACTCAACCCTTGGCTGGCGCTTTTTTATCGGTCTCCTTTTCTATTTCCTTATAACTGCTTTCTACTACATAATTATTTATTACAACAGCCTGCAGGAAAAAATTCTTAAGGAATCCGAACTCCGCAACCTTGTAACTGAATCTGAATTGAAATCCCTGAAGTTCCAGATAAACCCCCATTTCATTTTCAACAGCCTCAATTCAATGAGCGCTCTTACTACAATCGATCCCGACCGCGCAAGAAGTATGATCCTCAAATTAGCCGATTTTCTCCGCTATACACTGGCTAATAATGGCAAAGAAAAAAACCGCCTCGAAGAGGAATTAAAAAATATTAACCTCTACCTGGATATCGAAAAGATCCGCTTTGAAGATAAGTTCGATTACATCGAACAAATTGATAACGGCGTTCTCGATCTAAAAGTACCCAATATGATCCTTCAGCCCTTATTCGAAAATGCCATAAAGCATGCCGTCTACGATTCCCTCGGCAAAATTACAATTAAACTTAAATGCAGTATCAATAACAATTTCCTCAGAATTTCCCTCGAAAATAACTTCGAAGATGGCTATTCTAAAAAAGGCGCTGGCATAGGTCTCCAGAACATCAAAAGCCGCCTCGAACTTATCTACGGTCAAAAAAATCTCGTCGACATTAAAAAAGAAGACAATATATTTAACGTAATTTTATATATTCCTGTCTGATATTTTCCTCTTCTTTTATAATGTTGTTGGTTAAATGAGTGATAATTATACTGCCGTCATAATCGACGATGAAACCCTTGCCCGCGAAATAACAAAAAAGTATTTGGCAAATCATAAAAATATTTCGGTCTCTGCCGAATGTTCCAACGGCTTCGATGCTATTAAAAAAATAAATGAACTCTCCCCCGATCTCATTTTCCTCGATATCCAAATGCCTAAACTTAATGGCTTCGAAATGCTCGAACTCATCGATAATCCCCCTGTCATTATTTTTACAACAGCATTTGATCAGTTTGCCCTTAAAGCCTTTGAAGCTAATGCAGTCGATTATCTCCTCAAACCCTATTCCCGCGAAAGGTTCGATGAAGCAGTCCAAAAAGCCTTCGTCCGTCTGCAAAGCAAAACTCCTCAATCAGGCATCATTAAGAAATTGATCGACCGGAATGATGAAAAAAACGAATTCCTCGAACGTATCGTTATTAAAAATGGACCTAAAATCAGCATCATCCACGTGCACGATGTTAACTACCTCGAAGCCCAGGATGATTATGTCATGGTCTATTCCTCTGAAGGCAAATTCCTTAAACAAAAAACTATGAAGTTCTTTGACCAGCACCTCGACCCCAAAGACTTTATCCGCGTCCATCGTTCTTATATTGTCGCAATTAAAGGCATTAAAAAGATAGAACTCCTCGAAAAAGAAACCTATCAGGTCATCCTTAATGACAAAACTGCTGTTCCCGTCAGCAAAACAGGGTATGAAAAACTAAAAGAAATTCTGAATTGAAAAGATTATTTAGAATATTTTTATTATAATAATAGTTACAATTTTTAGAATTAGGGAATTAATATGGATAAGGATCTTTTATCAATTCAGGAAGCACGCGATCTTGCCTCTAAAGCAAAAGCCGCTCAGCTCGAATTTAAACATTTCTCTCAGGATCAGGTCGACCAGATCGTCAAAGCTATGGCCGATGCAGGCTACGCTGCTGCAGAAAAATTAGCTAAAATGGCTGTTGAAGAAAGTGGCATGGGCAATGTGCATGATAAAATTATTAAAAATCAGTTCGGTACTAAAAATGTCTACGAATCGATAAAGAACCTTAAAACAGTCGGCGTCATTGCAAGTGAAGCCGATGGCAAAGTATTAAAGATCGCAGTCCCTATGGGCGTCGTTTGTGCCCTCGTCCCTTCAACAAACCCAACCTCTACAGCAATGTTCAAAGCAATTATTTCCCTCAAAGGAAGAAATGCCATTGTAGTAAGCCCCCATCCCCGTACATTAAAATGTACAATGGAAGCATTAAAAATTGTATCCGATGCTGCTGAAAATGCCGGCGCTCCAAAAGGTTTAATTCAGTGCATGTCCGCCGCCACCATGGAAGGCACTGCAGCCCTGATGAAAGATAAAAACATCGCCGTCATTCTTGCCACCGGAAGCAATCCGATGGTCAAAGCTGCCTACAGTTCCGGCACTCCCGCTTATGGAGTCGGTTCTGGAAATGTTCCCGCATTTATTGAAAAGACTGCCAATTATAAAAAAGCCTGCGCCGATATCGTATACGGTACTACTTTCGATAACGGTACTCTTTGTTCCTCCGAACAAGCTGTTATTGCTGACAAATCTCTAAAGGATAAAGTAATCCAGGAACTAAAAGCCCTCGGCTGCTACTTTGTAAACAAAGAAGAAAAACAAAAATTAGCTAAAGCACTTCAAAATAACGGAAGTATAAATCCTGAAATAGTTGGAAAATCAGCTGTCTTCATTGCAAAGTATGCTGGCATAAATGTCCCCGACTCCACTAAAGTTCTCGTTGCAGAATGTACAGAGGTCGGCCGCATAGAACCCCTATCCATGGAAAAGCTCTCCCCTATCCTCGCTTTCTATGAAGTTGATGGATGGCTCGAAGGCTGCCATAAATGTATCGACCTCCTTAATTTTGGGGGAATCGGACATAGCATGGTCATCCACTCAAACGACCAGCC
>JARLHD010000029.1 GCA_031292435.1 Ignavibacteriaceae bacterium | reverse complement strand
CAAGAGGTGAAACTGGTCAGCAGCTTTTACTCGGTGCCTATTCCGCTATGATGCGTCAGGTCGGCTTGGGTAATGTTGAGATTTTTCCAAGAAGCGACGTTCAGGATATTGTCGTGATTGATGGACGCGCAAGAGGCATAGTCTTAAGAGATATGGTCTCCGGAAAAATCGAATCTTATATCGCTGACGCTGTTATTCTTGCTACCGGTGGTTACGGTAATGTATTCTATTTATCAACAAATGCTAAAGGATGCAATGCTACCGCTATCTGGCGTGCCCACAAAAAAGGCGCCCTTTTCGCTAACCCTTGCTTCACTCAGATTCACCCGACATGCATTCCTGTTTCCGGCAGTTATCAGTCAAAACTAACTTTGATGAGCGAAAGCCTTAGGAATGATGGCAGGATCTGGGTCCCTAAAGATCCTAAGGACAAACGTGCACCTAATGAAATTCCTGAATCTGAAAGGGATTACTTCCTTGAAAGAAAATATCCGTCCTTCGGTAATCTCGTTCCTCGCGATGTCGCTTCAAGAAATGCTAAGGAAATGATCGATGATGGTAAAGGTGTCGGATTAACAGGTAAGGCAGTATATCTCGACTTTGCCGAAGCAATTCAACGCTTGGGTAAAGATACGATTACTGAAAAGTATGGTAACTTGTTTGAAATGTATGAACAGATCACTAATGAAGATCCCTATGAAGTGCCTATGAGGATTTATCCCGCTTCTCATTATACAATGGGTGGACTTTGGGTCGATTATAATCTGATGACTTCAATACCTGGTTTATTTGCTTTGGGTGAATGTAATTTCTCTGACCATGGTGCAAATCGTCTGGGTGCTAGTGCCTTGATGCAGGGCTTAGCCGATGGTTACTTTATTATCTCTTATAGTATCAGCGATTATCTTGCTCAGTTGAAGAAAGATAAACTTACAACTGATGCCCCTGAATTCAAACAGTCGAAAAAAGAAGTAGCCGGTAAAATAAATCGGTTGCTGAATATAAATGGAAGCAAAACTGTCGATGAATTGCATAGAGAACTTGGCATAGTTATGTGGGATTATGTTGGTATGTCTCGTAATGCAGAGGGTCTTACTAAAGCTAAAAAGATGATTAAGGAAATTCGGGAGGATTTCTGGAAAAATGTTAAAATAATCGGTACTAATGAGGAGATAAATCAGTCTCTTGAAAAAGCTGCAAGGGTTGCTGATTTCCTCGAACTCGGTGAACTTATTGCTGAAGATGCTTTGCAAAGAAAAGAATCCTGCGGAGGTCATTTTAGGGAGGAAAGCCAGACCGAAGAAAATGAAGCTAAAAGAGATGACGATAATTTCTCTCACGTGGCTGCCTGGGAATATGCAGGTCCTGATAAACCTGAAATTCTGAACAAAGAACAGCTTGAATTTGAATTTGTTAAACCTTCGCAAAGGAGTTATAAATAATGGCTGTATTGAATTTACATCTCAAAATTTGGCGGCAGAAAAATAAAGAAGACGAAGGTCGTTTTATTGATTATGATATCCAGGGTATTTCTACTGAAATGTCTATTCTTGAAATGCTCGACGTTCTCAATGAAAAGCTTATTAAGGAAGATCAGGACCCGGTTGCATTTGAACATGATTGCAGGGAGGGTGTATGTGGATGCTGCGGCATATTTATAAATGGAAGAGCCCATGGTCCTTTGAAAAGGATTACTACCTGCCAGTTGTACATGCGTCATTTTAATGATGGTGAAACAATTGTCCTTGAACCATGGAGAGCTAAAGGTTTTCCCGTCCTAAAAGACCTTATGGTTGATAGGTCTGCCTTTGACAGAATTATAGCTGCCGGTGGTTTTGTTGCTGTAAATACTGGTGGCGCTCCTGACGCTAATTCCGTTCCTATTCCAAAACATGACCTCGAAAAAGCACTGGATGCTGCAGAATGCATCGGTTGTGGCGCTTGCGTAGCTGCATGTAAAAATGCATCTGCAATGCTCTTCGTTAGTGCTAAAGTCTCTCACTTAGTCCGCCTTCCCCAGGGTAAACCTGAAAGGGAAAAAAGAGTTATTGCTATGCTGAATCAAATGGAAAAAGAAGGCTTTGGTTCCTGCACTAATACTGAAGCTTGCTCCGCAGAATGCCCTAAAGGTATTTCTATGGATGTAATCGCTCAACTTAGACGCGAATATTTCAGAGCCTCAATAAGGCAGGAAAAAGATTAAATATCATATTTAATTGATTATAAAGGGCGGTTGATTCGCCCTTTTTTATTTTACCCCTTTAATTAGAAATATCATAACATTTGTTTATTTTACCCCTGACATTTCGGAATAATAAGAATGTTTGAAAAAGAAATTAAGTTTATTGTCGATTTTTCTTTGAATAAAGTAAAGAATCTTGGTTCTTTCTTTTCCTTCGAAAAATTACTCAGGACAGATATACATCCTGCCATTCTTCATTATATATCTGCTGAAATTGATTATTTGATCTTTGAGGATAGAAAGAAACTTATCCAGAACTCGGTATTCGATTATTCTGGACCTGAAATAGCCAAATATTTCTCTCTTATCGGAGAGGAAGTAAAAAAAACAAGGAAAATATCCGTTGAAGATATTAAGAAACTTATTACTCAGGCCGTTTCTTTTAATGTAAATTATATCGCACGCCCTAAGTGGTCTTTGACTAAACTGATTTTTAATGATTCCGAAATCAAACCAATTGAAGAAATTAGTCTCTCTCTTAATTATATATATTATTATGAATACATTAAAAATATTCTTACCTCATATTTAAATAAAAAGAAGTCTGTTTCTTTAACTCTGATTGAATTCGAAGTACTCCTTAATAAAATAGATAAAGAACTCTTCTCAGCCCAATCGAATAAGCTAGTTGATAATGCCCTGTACTCTATATCCGATGTAATGAATATTGGAAGTAATAGCAATAACGTTCCCATCCAACCCGTCGAGGTTTTCTTAAAGGAAAGGAACCTTATTGAATATTTATTCAAGCTTAGACGTGCTCTTCCTATTGATTCTAAACAAAAATATTCTATTGAAGATCTACGCTCTATTATTTATTCTACTACTCCTTTGGATAAAACCATTACCGGTGAATTGGAGCCTGAAGAAGAAACTCAGTTTAATGAAACTTCTGATATGGATACGCCGGTCTCTCAACCTGAAAAATCTTCTGAGGAGTTGTTAAAAGAAATTAATGAGCCCTTTGATTTCATTACAGACAAAAATTCTTTTGTGAATGATAATATTGATGATGTTAAAAGTTCTTCTCCCTCCGAAGAAGATGATCTCCTTAAAATGTATGATGATGAACTTAAATCAATTGATGATTTTGAAGAAGAAATGAAGGATGATAAAGGAGAAATAGAATTGGATATCTCTCACAAGGAAATTCTTGATGAATTCTACGAGTTCGATAATCCCGATGAAGATATTTTGGAAAATGAAGACCTTACCTCTGAATTGGTTGATTTAGATATTCTCTCGGGTAAAGAAGACATCCCGGAAGTTGAACAGGTGCATGAAAGTCATAAAAATAATTTCCCTAACGATTTATTAGCTTATCTTAAAGATCGGGAAATCGACAAAATTGTGAATTCGGTATTCGATGAGGACCGCGAGGACTTTGCCATCACTATGGATAGAATTTCCGAATGCTCATCATACGACGAAGCTACTGAAATATTGAAAAGCGTTTTTCTTACATATAGAGTTAACCCTTATTCAAGGGATGCTGTAACTCTTACTAACGCCATCGCTAATTATTTTAATCAAAGTTAATAAAAATGTTCATTGATTATACAGAAGTTGAAATTAAAGCCGGCAGAGGAGGAGATGGCGCTGTAACCTTCCGGAGAGAAAAATATGTACCTAAAGGCGGACCTTCAGGCGGCGATGGCGGAAGGGGAGGGCATATATATATTCAGGCTCATCATAATCTTTCTACCCTTCTCGATTTCAGATATCATAAAAAATATGCTGCTGAAAACGGAAAACCGGGAGCTTCTGCAATTAAAACTGGTAGAGACGGTGAGGATATTTTTATTAAAGTTCCGGTTGGCACTATTATTAAGGATGCTAATTCTAAAAAGATAATTTTTGATCTTGATGTAAATGACAAAATGGTGATGATTGCTAAAGGGGGAAGAGGTGGTAAGGGTAATAGCAATTATGCTACCCCTACTAATCAGGCACCCCGTTTTGCTGAACAGGGTAGGGAAGGGGAGGAAAAGAAAATAATCCTGGAGCTTAAATTAATCGCTGATGTTGGTCTCGTTGGTTTTCCAAATTCAGGAAAATCAACTCTTATTTCTACTATTTCCTCCGCCCGGCCTAAGATTGCCGATTATCCGTTTACTACTCTTGAACCTAATCTCGGTATTGTTAAGTATAAAGATTTTCAGAGTTTTACTGTTGCAGATATCCCCGGTATTATTGAAGGTGCCCATCAGGGTAAAGGACTTGGTATAAAATTTCTTAGGCATATAGAAAGGACTAAAATTCTTCTTTTCCTTATTGATGTTACTTCTGAAAACCCTCAGAAAGACTTTACTGTGTTATATAATGAATTAAAAAGTTATTCTCCCGCTCTCGCAAAAAAGCTGAAGATTGTTTCCTTTTCTAAAGCTGATCTGTTGCCTGATATGGATTTAGTTAAACTTAGTAAGAAAAAAATTAGGAATGCTGACTCCAAAACATTGATTTTCTCGTCTGTAACTAAAAAAGGAATTCCCGAGCTTATTGTTTATTTATGGGAGGCTCTTAATAAGAAGTAATTGATAATTTTTTTGAAATAGTTCCTATTGTTTCTATATTTACAAGCTAAAATTTAAATATTGGCGGGGTAGCTCAGTAGGTTAGAGCAATGGAATCATAATCCATGTGTCGGGGGTTCGACTCCCTCCCCCGCTACCATTTTAGGAGTGAAAATATGTATATTATATTAGTGTTTTTTGTAACGATTATTGCCATATTCTTAATTATTATGGTCCTTCTTCAATCTAGTAAGGGTGGGGGATTGGCTGGAACTTTCGGAGGTGGTAATATGGGTTCTATGTTTGGAACCAGGAGAACTGCCGATTTCTTAAGCAAAGCTACTTGGTGGCTTGGAGGATGTTTGGCAGCTTTGGCTTTAATTATAAACCTTTTCTTCTTACCTGGTAGATCATCTTCCTCTGATAGAGAAAGTATTATTCAGAAATCCGGTAGGCAGTCTGTCCCTACAACCCCGGCTCTGCCTAGGCAAAACCCGGTTCCTCCAGGTAAACCATAAAACATCTTTTATAAATAAAAGGCTGATTATGTCAGCCTTTTATTTTCTAATCTTCTATTTCCAGTCTGTCAAAGTTCTTACTATTTCATCCTGAATTGTATGATGATATCTATTCCCCTTTTTATCAAATTCCATTATTATGCTTATTATCAGGTCATCTCCATTGGCTGTTTTCAAATAACCTGATAGCGAGGAAATTCCATCAAGTGTCCCGGTTTTCCCATGAAGATTGTTCTCTGCACTTGTACCAGTAAATCTATTCCTTAATGTCCCGTCTACACCTGCTATACTCAGGGATTTATAATAATCTTCAAAATTAGCAATATCAAAATACATCTTCTCTAATGTTCCGGCTACGGAAATTGGAGTCACTTGATCAAATCTGGATATGCCTGATCCGTCTACAATGGAAGTTCCCTTTAAATAAACTCCGTTCTCTTCAAGAAAATTTGTAATTGCTTGTGTTGAATAAAATGAGTTCCCTTGTTTTTGAGATGACTCAGCTCCTATAGTCTTGAAAAGACATTCTGCAAGAAAATTATCACTGTGTTTGTTAATTAAACCTATCAGATCTCTTAGAACAATTTTTGATTCAGCAAGCACAACACTATTACTTGGTGTCTCTCCTTTTGTACATAACCCGGTAACCACGATCCCTTCAGATATAAGCTTGTCTTTCAATAATTTTGCAGCATATAATGGGGGGTCATTAATATTTGCGACGAATGACCTTATCCTCCTCCTTACCTTTTTATGCGTTACCACTCTGTTCCTGTCTATAACAATTGCTGATATAGGCGGTAGGCTTACATTCGCAACCTCATCGGTAATCCAATCTCCCCTGGAATAAACATCATCAAAATAGGTATCATCACCTATAATCCTTCCGTTTATTTTCTTTATGCCTTTTGCCTTTATCATATTTACCATGTCTTCAAGGTCTGATGAAGTAAATGTTGAGTTGCCATATCCTTTTATATAAATATCCCCATTAATTATCCCATCCCTGATTTTCAGATCATTAGACATAATTTTTGTGCTTAATTGAAAATCTCCTCCAAGCAGCGATAGTGCTGTGGCTGTGGTAAATAACTTCGTATTGGAAGCGGGGGTCATCGAAATGAAAGCATTTTTCTGAAATATGGTATCTTGCGTTAATGGATTATATATTATAATTCCCACATTTGTCGATGCAGGTAACTTCTCCACTATGTTAGAAATAATGACTTTAATCTCTTCTTTCGATGTTGCATAGGATATGGAAATGAATATTGAGAGTAGGATGAGTATCTTTTTCATAAAAAATAATAATAATAAAAGTGTGTTTTCTAAAAAAGAATGATTAAATTTGCCATTCAAAAATTTTGAAAAGCCAATCGGAAATATAAAATATCGTATTTCAAAACAAAGGGCTTAAATAACCGTCTATAATATTTTTTTCAGAACAGGTAAACAAATGGCCAAAAAAAAGACACTTCAGAAAGCATATGAGAATGAAGAATTCCTTAATTCAGCTGATGCCAGGATTCTTAGAATACTTGCAGAATTCCTTGAACCGCAGGGTAAATTTAAGAAACTTAATGTAGCTGATACAATAGTTTTCTTCGGATCCGCCAGACTCCTTCCTAAAGACCAGGCTCTTAAGGCTTTAAAGAAATTTAATACTCTCGATCCGAAAAGAACCAAAGGATTTGCTGAAAAACTCAGAGCCGCTCAACATGCAGTGTTAATGTCTAATTATTATGAGGATGCAGTTAAATTATCAAAAAGATTAACTGAATGGTCACTTGGACTTAATTCGCCTTCCAATCGGTTTATTATTTGTACCGGGGGAGGACCTGGTATTATGGAAGCTGCTAATAAAGGTGCTAATCTTGCAGGTGGACTATCTGTGGGACTTAATATCAGCATCCCTTTCGAACAGTTCGTAAACAAATATGTTTCCCCTGATCTTAGTTTCGAATTCCACTACTTCTTCATGAGGAAATTCTGGTTCGCATATCTGGCTAAAGCCCTCATAGTGTTTCCTGGTGGTTTTGGTACTATGGATGAATTTTTCGAGATAATGACCTTGGTTCAGACAGGTAAAATTAAAAAGAAACTCTTAATGGTTGTTTATGATGAGAAATATTGGAGAAGTATTATAAATCTCGAAAACCTTCATAATAATGGTATGATCAATAAGGAGGATCTCAATCTGTTCTCATTCTGTAATACTGTTGATGAAGCATTCAATCTTATTACCAAACATTTCGAAGATAATTATCTTAATGATAAAGTGGTGAAAGTAATCGAACCTAAAATTGCCCTGAAATAACGGGCTGATAGTTAAAAAAAATCCCGCTCGAAAGTGGGATTTTTTGTTACAATAAATTCAATTCTAGATATACTAAAATCTGTGTTCCATTGTTTCTGTGCGGTGAGCTCTTCTCGCGGCTTTAATCCTTTCCATTCTCTTTTTAATAGATGGCTTTAAAAAGAATGTCCTCTTCTTAAATTCCTTTAAGATTCCTGATCGTTCATATTTCTTCTTAAATCTCTTTAGAGCTTTGTCTATGGATTCGTTCTCGCCAATAGTAATACCTACCAAGTTCTCACCTCACTTTAATGGTAATTTTATATAGTTAATGATTCAATTAGTTTCTTATGTCCTGACTTCTGGAACTCTACTGCTATAGAACTCCTTCCGTTTGATAATATTTCTTTCGATACTACTTTACCGAAATCATCCCAGTTCTTATGATATATCGATTCACCTATAGTAAATGATTTCGATGGAGCATATAATGAACAGTCTCCTGATTCTATTCCCTCAAGTGAAGGTTTAGCTTCTTTGACGGTTTCAGCCATATCAATTACCATCGTCTGCTTGCATTTCTTGCATTTAGCCCAGCGTTTATTCTCCTGACCATTTACATCACCGGCTAATTCCATTTTCCTTATGCCGTTACATACACCACAGAAAGCTTCAACATTTTTAATTCTTGCCATTACTAATAACCTTTAGATTAAACGGATTATAAATTTAGGAAAGTTTTTAACGATAAGCAAACTATTTTTACGGAATATATTTCGTTTTTAAGTCAAAAAGGGTATAAAATGACCGAATATCTATTGTAAACTTGAATGAGTCAGATCCCCATTTTCAAAAGTATATTTTAGTTGCTCATCCTTTTTGATCATTATTTCAGGCTTGTCCCCGATTTTTAACCTTCCTTTATTTGGTTCTATATAATATCCATCAAGATTATATTCCTCATGCCCATAAAAGTTAGATAGATCACCGATTTCTTCTATCCTCGAAATCATATTTGTATTTCCTGTGGTTTCATCTATCTCTTCTTTATTATTAATTCCTATGTCTATTATACTAATTTTATCCTCCCGCTTTATACTTAGATTTCTTAAAATCAAATCGTATAATGATTCTTTGTTAAATGGAAGATTATTGTAAAGATCGAAGGATTCCTTCTCATAATCATTATCAATTATGCTGTTAATTGATGAAAGTAGAAGTATAAAATTCAGTTTCCTGATAAATTGTTTTTCCCTGTCTCCTTTCCAGCCCCCTGATTCAATTAAAATCGTACTCGTTCCTAGCCCTTGAAATGTATCACCGAATGATCTTGGCTCATAATCCTCTTCGTACCTCGCAATATGTCCTGGAATGTAACTGTTCAATATGCTGGTCAAACCGCTAATGAGTTTGATCGCATTTCCGCGTGTTGTATTAATAGTCCCTTTTGAATCAAATAATGGTGCAAGAAAGGAAATCGCGGCATTTTTATGTGAATTCCCGGACGTGTATCTGATGTTTTGATCATGAAGATTAAATCCAAAATCCGCATCTATAATATCAAATGTCTCTCTTAATATTTTTCCCTCAGGAGTTTGCATCCTTATAGCATCTCTGTTTATATCTATATCAAGATAATTTCCCCTTCTGAATTGCTCTGCTCCATCAGGATTAACCATTGGAAGAAAATAAAGCGATGCATTATCAAATATCTTCTTCCTTACTGAATCAAAACCATCCCTTCTTCCTAAGAAATTAAATATATCAAAAATAGCCATGGTAGCTGTCGATTCATCCCCATGCATTTGCGACCACACAAAGATTTTCTTTTCTCCCGTTCCCGCATTAACTAAATTAATCTCTCTCCCGCAATATGATTCTCCCTGCTTCGATATTTGAAAAATATTATTGTCTAATCCATTAATAAGTTTACAAATATCAGAATGCTTAACCCGTTTGGTAGTTAATAATTCTTCTTTATAATTGAAATAATTGTAATATAGAGCTGCTGCAAATTCAAAATCCATCGGTCAATTCCTTTGGAAAAAACACTTCTTATTACTTCTTAGTTTATTAAATTTAATTAATAAAATATATATTACCTATGGAAACTCTCAAAATTGGCTCTCTTGCACCTGATTTTATTCTGCCTGCCGTTGACGGCAACACCTATTCTCTTTCTCATTTTAATGACCTGAAAGGATTTATTATCATATTTAGCTGTAATCATTGTCCCTATGTCCGTGCCTACGAAAATAGGATAAAGAAAATTCAATCCGGTTATAGTAATAAAGGCGTAAGTCTCTTTGCAATAAATTCTAACGACTCGGACCAGTATGAGGATGATTCGTTTGAAAATATGAAATCAAGAGCTTCTGAAATGCAATTTAACTTCCCCTATTTACGTGATGAAGATCAGTCGGTTGCAAAAGCCTATGGCGCATCCCATACTCCTGAAATATTTCTATTCGACTCTCATCGGAAATTGGTATTCCATGGAAAGATTGATGATAACTGGAGGGATGAATCTAAAGTCGTATCTGCATATTTAAGGGATGCCATTGAAGAACTTATTGAAGGAAAAGAAATATCAGTACCTGAAACTTTTACAATAGGTTGCACTATTAAATGGAAACCCTAAATCAATACCCCCATATTTTCTTCAAAAGCCTCCAGGTATTTTAATGGGTCAGGCGTTATGGCAAAACAATAAAGAGGGTAGAGGCTGGAATATACTTTGATCGTCCTGGTTAAAATTTCGGATGTATAGATTTGCTTGTTTTCCAATCCGATTCCAATCTCTAATAAAATATGTTTTACCTCCTTTAACTTATTAAAATCCCTCTCTGCCTTGAACTTGTTTATTACTAACTCTGGTTTTTTATTTATACTGTGCAAGCCGAATTTCCCGTTCAGCTTATACTTTATAAACAATTCTTTTATTTCCTTCTCATATTCATTAAGGTTTCTCTTAAAATATAATTCCTCTCCTTCCGTACTGTTAAGGAATAATCCAAAACTAATTCCCGCCTTATCAAAATAAAGATAGAACTCACTATCCATTTTAAATCTGCCGAAATGTATCAGAAAGTAATCCTTGTAAGGATCACCTTTTGAAAAACGCATATCATTGCTGATACGCATTATCGTCTGGTTAAATTTGGGCTCTGTCCTTATCCCGGGGTTAACTTGATTGAAAAAAGGAGCAACAGCAGTAATGAATGATTTTGCCGGTAATACAAGATGCTCTTCATATTCATCCCTGTGCTCTGCAAACCACCTTGCGTTATTGTTTTTTCCTAATCCCCTTAAATATTTAAATGCTCCTGGATGAAATCCCTCAAATACCGGAATCTTTTGGATCAATACATCATTCCAATGTTTAATGTTATAAATATTCCCCCTAAATCATTTTCTAATCTCCCATTTGTAACTGTTGGATCCAGTATTTCTATCCCTTGATTAAAAAAATGAATTATATAATATCTGACATTTAACCCAACAAGACTCGATTTATCCAGCCCAAAATTTGCTCCTATTCCAAAGTATCCCCCAAGTGTATACCTTGCATGTGCTTTACCGAATGCATTAAAATATTCTCTGTCAAAAGGTGTCGTTACAACTATTGAGGGTCCTATCGCTGCATCAATATAAGGACGTAAATTATCAAATATTACATTTTCAAATAACCTGTATTGCATTCCGAAATTAATAGGAAGTAAAAATGCCCTGTTTACTTTATTTGGTGTCTCTGTCTGTCCGAAAATATCTATATATGTAAATTCTTGCGGGTCCTTTGCTTCTGAAATAGAAAAATCAGTAAAAAGAGTAACAGTCTCTGACACTGCTCTCCTGTAAAATGTACCCGCTCCAATACCTCCTTCGCTGAACATTACATCAAGACCAAAAGCATTTTTCGGAAATATAATCGGCGGTTTATCCGGTACTATTTCCCCGATTCCCTGTGCTGTTAATTTTATTGAAGGGATTATTAAAATTGCAGCAATTATTAGATATTTCATAAGTCGTTTTATTTTTATATTAAATATCACTTAACTGATAACTAAATTCAATATAAAAATATAGATTCTCTGATATTTTTATCACATTTTAACACTCGTTTGATTTAATATATGCCCATAAATCTTGAAATAAAAATCCAGATGGATTCCCATGAATCTGCCCTCACTGTCCTTAATAATCTATCGGCTGAGTATGTCAAAGTTATAAACCAAAAGGATATCTATTACTCTTTACCCGGTTCCTTGTTAAAGCTGAGAGTAGAAGATGAAGTCGAATCTCTCATTAAATATAATAGGGATGAGGTTAACGACCGCTTCTCCAACTATAATGTCATCTATATGAAATCTACCGGCACTGAACAATTCTTTAATTCAATATTCACCGTCGAAGCCGTCGTTATTAAAAAACGAATCCTCTATATGTATAATAATACAAGGATTCATCTCGATACCGTACAGGGACTCGGGACTTTCATGGAATTTGAAACTCTTGTCCTCAATGGACTGGATGATGCCCGCGAAAGATTTAATTTCCTTATAAAGAAATTTAATATTGATACAACTAAACAAATTAAATGCTCCTATAGAGATCTGATTATAAATAAATGATATTTACTAAAAACGGTGCAGGTGATTCAGATATTGAAAAATTAATCAGCACCAAAATAGATTCAGGCAAATTAAACGAGCTCCTTCTTATAGTCCCCACAAACCGTAAGATCAGGTATCTTAGAAAAGAATTAATCTCACGTTCCCCGGGTGGTATCTGCGGTCAGATGAACCTTGATACTATCGGTACCTTCTCCCGTCATCTGTTCTTCGGTAGTAAGGATTTTAAGGAAGATATTCTCTCAGAGGCTGCTGCAGCCGTTCTTCTAAAACAAAGCTTCCAGGAAGTCAGTCTTAAGTATTTTTCTGTCTATAAGAAAAACATCCCCTCCGGTACACTCGAACGGGTCAAAAACGTAATCTCTCACTACAAACGCCTTGGCATTTCCCCTGAAAGATTAAAACAGGAATCTCAGATATTAACCGGTTCGGAACAACTTAAAGCCCTTGATATCTCCCTTATATACGACCGCTACAACATCAAGATCAACGAACTTAAATTATTCGAAATAGGAGATATATATTTTAACCTTAATAATCTGTCTCCATCAGAGTTCCACACCTCCTTCAGAAAACTCTACCCCGATATCAATCTAATAATCATTCAGGGCTTCGATGAGTTTACTTCCCCTGAAATCGATATCATCAATACTCTCTCCGGAGTGAATAACATTCGTCTCTATCTGGAACTCGACTATTCCTCTAACAACCCAATGGTCTTTAAGCATCTTGAGTCCACCTTCTCTAAATTGATCGTTAAGAAATTCACCCCCTACACCACCGAAGAAAATGAAAAAAATCAATTCAGGAAAATAATACGTGAAAAACTCTTCCAGGATCAGAAAGATAATCTCCCTGATTTCGAATCCTCCGTCTTTGAAATAAAAGCACCCGATAAGGAAAGCGAAGTCGACCTCATCGCCAAAGAAATCAAAGAGCTTATAAATAATAACGGTATCCTGCCCCGGCAGATATGCGTTGTCTTCAACCTCATCTCCAATTATTCACGGATTGTACGGGATCGCTTCACCATGCTCGGCATCCCGTTCAATCTTACAGATAGGCTCTCCCTTAAAACATCCTCTCCTGTAATCTCTGTCCTCAACCTGTTGGAGATTTTGGAGAACGATTTCTACTACAACAATATCTTCCGTGCATTCAGCGGCGATATAATCAACGCGGGAAATCTGGATATTTCCAACCTCCGCTCCATGGCCGTCAACCTTAAAATCATCTCAGGTTACAAAAATTGGATCGACTCCCTTGAGTTCGCTATTGCCCGGTCAGTTGAAATCTCAGAGGATGGCTATAATTTCGAAAAGCCCAAATTCCAGAAAGCACTTGCCGATATCAAGTCCATCTATAAGCTCCTCGCCCCGTTCGATAAGCTCCTCTCAGCTAAAGAATTTGAATCGGGATTCCTGAAAATAATAGAAACACTCAGCATCTATACTAAAATGGTTAACCGCCAATTCGCCCTGGAAGAAAATGTAAAGTCCTTTAATCTCTTCCTCGAAACCCTTCAGGAAATATTATATCTAATCCGCCTCGAACATGGCGATACTAAATTTCCCCTCAAGTTCTATCTTGGTAATATCAGAACAGCAATAAATTCCTCACGCTTTAATATCCGCGAAAAACCCGGCTACGGCGTGCTCGTAACTAATCTTAATGAAATCAGGGGACTCGAATTCGACTATCTGTTCATAGGTGGAATGACAGATGGTAATCTTCCTACACGCTATTCCCCCGAGATTTTCTTCTCCGGTACCTTCTTCAAATACGATGAACACCATTCCGCAGAAGAACGCTACCATTTCTATCAAGCCCTCTGCAGCTGGCAGAAAAGATTGTACTTCACCTATGCATTGATCGATGGCAATAGTGAATTATCCCGCTCCATTTTCCTTAATGAATTTGAAGATCTAATCCGTATCACCAAACTCGATCAGTCTCATTATAGCGGCACCATCTATTCCAATGAAGAAGTGCTTACTTACTTTGGTAAAAATTATACCGTGGATCCCCATTCATTATTCAACGGCGAACTCCCGTCTGAAATAAATTTTCCTGAAATAAAACAATCCATACTTAATGATCAGAAAAGGATTCAGCAATTGCTCCTTCCTCCAACTCAGCAGGTTCCCCTCAGCAATCCAAATCTGCAGAATAAACTAAACGACGAATTCTCCGTTACTCAGCTTGAAACTTACGCCAAATGCCCCTATAAGTATTTTGCTGAAAGGATTCTCAAACTAAAACCAATAGAAGAACCTGAAGAGGAAATTGAAGGTCTCGAGCTCGGCAGCCTCCTGCACTCTATCCTCTATCAGTTCTATACTGACCTTAAAAAGAAAAACATCATCCTCGGTAATGTCAATGAAAATGATTTCCATATCGCCGAAGAACTTATCTTTAGCATCGCCGAAACTAAAATCAACTCCGTTGGATTCAAGTCTCCTCTAAATTTCTTTGAGAAAGAAAAGATCCTCGGCATAGAAGATAAACGGCAAGACTCCATTCTCTACAAATTCCTCCTCGAGGAAAAAAATAATAGCGGTGCCTTCATTCCTGAATTCTTTGAAATTAGTTTCGGGAACTTCAGCTATAGTGGTAATAAAAACACTGCTCCCCCTATCGAATTAACTACTGGCAAAGTTAAAGTCAGGGGAAAGATCGATCGTATCGATCTGAACCACAAAGACCATACCTTCAAGGTTGTGGATTATAAACTCGGCGGCAAAAAACCAACGGCAGATGACCTCCTTAACGGCATCTCACTCCAGCTCCCTCTGTATATGTATGCCGCACAAAAAATAATTAAGGATCAGCTTCAAATAGACTACGCCCCCGCAGGTGCGGAAATTTTCTCCCTTAAGTATAGGGAAGGTAAATTCGGCAAACACCCTATTAATATATCCTACAAAAAACTTTCAATTGAAGAAGGTGCATCCGTTTACGAAGAATTAATTAAAATTACCCTTGCCTATATTGAAAAATATGTCGATCAGATTTCCCGCGGTATGTTCAACCTGTCCGACCTTAAGGATCGCGAAAATGTGGTCTGCACCTATTGTGGATTCAGACCTATCTGCCGCGTACAGGAAATAAGTTAATATTTTTGTAACATTCATATCGTATGAAAATATATTCTTATGTAATAATTATTTTCCTTCTCTCTCTCCCGGCGTTGGCTCAGATAAATGTCATCTCCGGTCTCGAATCAAAACAGTTCGCTCATATCAATAAACTTCAAAACGTTCTCTACCCCGGCGACTCTACCATTGATATCCGGTATTATAAACTCGATCTGTCCTTAACCTTCTCTCCTCAAAATCTTATCGGCGCGGTCACGGTTAATCTCAAACCCGTTTTCCCACTGTCTCAATTCTTCCTCGATCTGCAGGATAAATTAACTGTTGATTCCATAACTATAAACGGCATCGCAAACCAATTTGCTCATACAAATAACCGGCTTGTTGTCACACTGCCGCGTGTTTATAATTCCGGCGAGCTTATCTCCACTCTCATCTATTATCATGGTATACCCGGCTCAAGCGGCTTCGGAAGCTTCACATTCGGATACCATAATTCCGAACCTGTCATTTATACGCTTAGCGAACCCTACGGAGCAAGCGATTGGTTCCCGTGCAAAGATACTCCCGCCGATAAAGCCGATTCCTCCGATCAGTGGATCACCTGCACCTCCGATTTATACGCCGTGTCCAATGGAAAATTAATGAGCATAACCAATAACGGCAATGGAACCACTACCTATAAATGGAAAAACAGTTATCCTATCGCCCAGTATCTTCTTTCCCTTGCAATTACAAATTATACCATCTATACAAATTATTATAAATATTCACCTGTCGATTCAATGCCAGTTGTCCATCATGTTTATCCCGAAACTTTTTCCCTTGCAAAAGATGTTCTCGATAAGACTCCCTTAATGATTCAAATATTTTCAGATAGGTTCGGTCCCTATCCTTTCCTTAAAGAAAAATATGGACATGCGCAGTTCGGTTGGCCCGGCGGTATGGAACATCAGACTTGCTCCTCCATGGGCAGCTTTTCTGAAGATATCGTTTCGCACGAACTCTCCCATCAGTGGTTCGGTGATAAAATCACTCCTAAGGACTGGCACCATATCTGGCTTAATGAAGGTTTCGCAACTTATTCTACCGGTCTGTATTATGAAGCCGTCTATGGTCCCTCCGTTCTTAAATCCTATATGGATACTCAAATGCAAATTGCTCTTTCTGCCGTCGGCTCAATTTACGTTCAGGATATAACAAGCGTCGACGAAATATTTAGCAGCGCCCGCTCCTATTCCAAAGGATCAGTTGTACTTCATATGCTCAGAGGCATCGTTGGCGATACTGTCTTCTTCAAAATCCTTAAATCTTATATCGCCGATCCCGCCCTTGCATACAATGTCGCAGTGACTGAAGATTTCCAGCGCAACGCTGAAAAAGTCTCCGGTCTGGATCTCGGGTACTTTTTTAATGAATGGATATATGGAGTTAATTATCCGCAGTATGGCTTAACCTGGAAATATTCCCCCGCCTCAGCAAATCTTTACAATGTCACTCTCAATCTTTCACAGCAGAATAATCCAAACCCTTCATTCTTTACCATGCCTGTAAAAATAAAAATCTCCACCGCTGTAAGTGATACATTTTTTGCAGTCCTCAACAACCAACAGACCCAGCAGTTCACCTTCACCGTTCTTGGCAGACCAACCGGTCTTATTTTAGATCCCGATAACATTGTACTCAAAACCATAAACATAATCGATATCCCTGATGAACTTAAACCCGAATCATTCCAGCTAAAACAGAATTACCCGAATCCCTTCAACCCCGAAACCAACATCGAATTCTCCATTACATCCAGATCAGTTGTAACAATCAAAGTGTTTAATGAAATAGGGGAGGAGATCGCCCAGATAATGAATGAAGAAAAATTGCCCGGCACCTACACAGTTCAATTCTCATCAACTCAGGGAAATAAATCCCTCCCCAGCGGCATTTACATATACCAGATTAAAGCCGGCACCTATACCGCATCCAAAAAAATGATGATCTTAAAATAACCTCAATATTGTAACCCCCCATTCAAAATTCTGTCATCCCCCATTCAATTTCCTGTCATCCTCCATTCAATATTCTATCATCCTCCATTCAATATTCTATCATCCCCCATTAATCCTGCTTTTTATTCCTATAGTCAAACTACCACATATACAGTCCAATCCAACGACAAAAATACAAGCCTTATTGCCGGATTAAGGAAAGTATGTAATGTGCCCGTGCAGAATAATATGGTTAGTATCGGGAATGTTGGGACAATAATCATTAATGGTACTCAGTATACTCTTCCCATAAGTCCTATTCAAGTAATTGAGCTAAACCCCATTATTGTTGCTCCCCAGAATCAAACAATTAACGAAATTGATTATACTTTTACTAGCTGGTCAGACGATCCTAACAACCATCAAAATCCCAGAACATTTAATCCCGGAGATAACACTTCCATTACTGCTAATTTTGTAGGAACTCCCAACGTTAGTCTCATGAATCCACAAAACAATTCTGGAACTTCTGGAGTAAAACCACAAATAACCTGGACAGATGCTTGTAATGTCTCAAAAGGAGTTGGAAGTTATATTGATCAAAGTTCTGTTCAAACTAATCCGAAAAATTATAATATGACACTCAGAGTGGATGCTTATTATTCTACCGAGTCTACATCTAAAAATGGAGGAATAGCCGAATTTACAATAAGAGAGATCCCTTCTAAAAGGAATTTTGGCAATAACCAAACTGCAGCTATAACAGAATATAAACTTTATGATAATTTCCCCAATCCATTTAACCCATCGACAGAAATTTACTATCAAATACCAAATGATGGAAATGTAAAATTAAAAGTCTATAATATGATGGGGCAGGAGGTAATGACATTAATAAATGGGTTCAAGGAAAAAGGAATGTATAGCATTACATTTAATGCTAGCAAACTGGCAAGTGGTATTTATATATATAAACTTGAAGCCGGAACTTTTGCCCAGGTTAAAAAAATGATATTAACCAAATAATATTGATTATCGTTAAAAAGCCGCTCCATAAATGAGCGGCTTTTATTATGTTCTTAAAATAAAACCCGCACAGTAAGTGTACATTGACTCATTTACACAGAATATGAGAAATAAATTAAATAATTGACTTTTATAACGGTAATATAATACGGAAAATGTCACTCAAATGTGATAAGATTATATTTGTCTTATTATTTTTCCGCTATAACGGTATATTTTAATAAAAACTTATAGTAACCTATTCTTCTGCAACCCAGTCTATTGAAAACAATTGCTCCCCCATATTTTTAATTTCATTTGATCCAAATCTCATTCCTAATCACAAAAATATCCTATCTTAACTTCATATTTAATAATAATTTAGGAACAGGCATGATATCAGATAAAATCGCCAAAATGCTAAACAACCAAATAAATCAGGAATTCTATTCCTCGTACCTCTACCTGCAAATGGGTGCTTTCTTTGAAGAAGAAAAACTAAACGGATTTGCAGCTTGGATGAAAATTCAATCCCATGAAGAAGGCACACACGCTATGAAACTCTACGAATATGTCCTCCGGGCCAATGCTAAAGTAGAGCTTCAGAAAATCGAAGCCCCCAAAAACAAATGGAAGGATACCCTCGATGTTTTTCAGGATACTTATAAACATGAAAAACAAATCACAAGCTATATAAATGGAATTGTCGATAACGCGTTAACCGAAAAGGACTTTGCTACCTTTAGCTTCCTTCAGTGGTTCGTTACCGAACAGGTCGAGGAAGAATCTACAGCTCTCCTTATTCTCGACAAGATTAAACTTATCGGCGATAACAAAACTGGTCTTTTCTTCCTCGATAGGGAAATGTCCGGAAGAGCTAAATCATAATTTCCTAATAAAAAACATTTTATATTTTAGTTCATTTCCTTGACAACAAATATGAAATTCTTTAATTTCAATGTGCCACTGCTAAGAGCGGTGGCAATTTTTTTTATTATGTTTAATTTGAGTTATTATTATGTCTGATTCAGGTTTTGTTTACGTTACTAAAGAAAGATTGGTTGAACTGGAAAAAGAACTCCAGGATATGAAAATTAACGGGCGTAAGGAAAATGCCCGCAAAATTGCTGAAGCTCGCTCACATGGCGATCTCTCTGAAAATGCCGAATATGATGCCGCTAAAGAAGAACAAGGCTTGTTTGAATTAAGAATAAGTAAACTCGAAAATCTCCTCTCCCGCGTCCGTATTATCGAAAAATCCCTCTATGACGGACAGGCTCACATACTCTCGACTGTTAAAATTAAAAATCTGAAAATAAATAAGATTATTGAATATACTCTCGTCTCCCCCGAAGAAGCTGATTTCCAGTCTGGCAAAATTTCTGTTACTTCACCGGTAGGACAGGGTATTATGGGTACTAAAGTTGGCGATAAAATAAATGTAAAAGCGCCGGCTGGTTTACTCGAATTCGAAATCCTTGAAATAAAATAATAACTATATTTTGACTGACGAATCGTACATAAAATTAGCAATCGAAATTGCTAAGAAAGGGATGGGCTCCGTCTCTCCCAATCCTTTGGTCGGCTGTGTAATTATTAAAAATGAACGTATCATCGGTGCCGGCTTTCATGAAAAATATGGCGGTAAACACGCTGAAATAAATGCTATCGATAGCTCTATAGAAAGTGTCGAGGATAGCACTATGTTCATTAACCTCGAACCTTGCAGCCATCAGGGTCTCACCCCTCCTTGTGCAGATAAAATAATAGAATCTAAAATAAAACGTGTAGTCGTTGGTACCCTCGATATGAATCCCCTTGTTAGTGGAAGCGGTATTAAAAAGCTGAAATCCGCCGGTGTTGAGGTTAAAGTCGGTGTACTCGAAAATGAATGCATCGCTCTTAATAAGTTTTTCTTCAAATATATTACCACAGGTCTCCCGTACGTTACTGTCAAAGTCGCCCAGACATTGGATGGCAGAATAGCCGACGAGCATGGTGAATCTAAATGGATTTCCTCTACCCAGTCCCGCAGATATGTTCATGACCTTAGGTCAAAATACGACGCTGTTCTTGTCGGTGCCGGTACTGTAAAACGGGACGATCCTAATCTGACTGTCAGGTTGGTCGAGGGTAGAAATCCCCGCAGGGTAATTATCGATACCTGCCTCTCCATCAAATCCACTAATAAACTGTATCTCAATAACGGCGATAAAAAACTCATCATTGTTACTTCTGTAAAGAATCTGGATAGGAAAAACAAAATAAAAAGACTCTTAAACTGCGGCGCAAAGCTTGTCTTTGTTAATGAAGAGGAAAAAAACAAACTCAGCCTCAGGGAAGTATTAAAAGAATTGGGGAAAATGAAAATTACTTCTGTTCTCGTTGAAGGGGGCGGGGGAGTGTTTACTTCCTTTATTAAGAAAAATGTCTACGATGAAATCCTCCTGTTCATGACCCCCAAGATCCTTGGCGCCGGTCTCCCTGTTATTAACAATATTGGTATTAAAAGCATCCGTAATGCTCTTAAAATTAAGATTGGTAATTTTGAAAAGGTGGGGGATGATCTCATGGTTGAACTGAATAAATAGTTTTAAAGCATCCCTTTCTCTATTTTTACATCATATATTTTAATGATTTAAGGAATAAATTATGTTCACCGGCTTGGTCGAGGAAAAAGGTAAGTTAATAAATAAAATTAAAACTGGCGATAGCTTCAGATTCGTATTTACTGCTCAAAAAGTATTCGATGATTTGAATATCGGAAGTAGCATTAGCGTTAATGGTGTCTGCCTTACTGTGGTTGAGTTGAATAAAAACTCCTTTGCCGTGGATACTATTGAAGAGACTCTTAAAAAAACTAACCTGGGTAATCTTCAGGTAAATGATAATGTAAATCTTGAAAGACCCCTTAAAGCAGATGCCCGCCTCGGCGGTCATTTCGTCCTCGGTCATGTCGATACTATCGGCAAGGTTGAAAAGATCGAAGTGCTGTCCAATAGTCATTTCATTACTATCAGCTTTCCTCATAATTTTAAGCAGTATCTAATCTATGTCGGCTCTGTTGCTATCGATGGCGTAAGCATGACTGTCGCTGAGGTTAACTCTAATTCCTTCTCTGTAGGAATTATTCCCCATACATGGAGCGAAACTGTCTTCTCAGATAAAGTAATAGGTTCTTCCGTCAATCTCGAATTTGATGTCCTTGGTAAATATGTTGAAAAAATTATGGATGGTAAGGCCGAAAATATCAACCTTAAATAATGAAAAAAACTGAACAGAAAGTCCTTAAGTTTATCGACGAACACTCCCTTATCCCCAAAGGGAGTAAAATATTGGTAGCCCTTAGCGGAGGTCCTGATTCTGTCTTTCTCCTCTGCTTCCTTAAAAAATATCAGAAACGTCTATCAGTCTCCATCTCTGCCTTTCACCTTAATCATATGCTCCGCGGAAAAGATGCCTCTGGCGATGAACAGTTCTGTAAACACTTATGCTCATCCTTAAACATCCCCTTCTACTCTGTAAAAAAAAATGTCAAACAGTACGCTCAAAATAAAAAGATTTCAATTGAAGAAGCAGGACGGATATTAAGATATTCTGAATTGAATAAATTATTAAAGAAGATCGGCTTCGATACCATAGCTACAGCTCATAATTGTGATGATAATGCCGAAACCGTTCTCCTTAATCTTATCAAAGGTACCGGTCTTAAAGGTATCTCAGGTATCCCAGAAAAACGGGATAATATTATCCGTCCTATCCTTGTCCTTCCTAAAAAAGAAATCCTTAAATACCTGGAGCTTAATAAAATAAAGTTCAGGATCGATAGCTCTAACTTGGAAATCGACTTCGAAAGGAACTTCATTCGCCATATTCTGCTCCCTGCCATAAGGTCAAAACTTAATCCCTCTGTCGAAAACGCCATATTTAATTCATCAATGAATTTCAGAAGCCTCTATTCATTCTTGTTAAATTCAACCAATAATTTAACTAAGGATATTACAACTAAGGATTCTTCCCTGAATATTCCTCTTAATAGGTTATCGGAATTAAATGGTGAGCTCTTAACTTTCTACCTCAAAGAACTTATTGATAGAAACTTTTCGGGAAACCTGACGTTTAAGGATATAAGTTCCCTTAAAAGCTTGATTTATAAACAAACTGGAAGGAGCGATAACCTTTCATCTGGACTTACTGCTTATAAAGAGCGGAATGATCTCATTATAAAGGAAAATAAGAACTCATTCGTCTATACTAAAAAGGATATACAGTTAAATCTTGGTGAAGAAAAAACATTCGAAAATTATACTCTTTCTATTAAACCTGTCGATATAGCGGCTATCACTCCCGGTAAAGAAAAATCACGTGAATTTATCTCTGCCGATAATATATTGGATGCCAAATTTGTAGTTAGGAATTGGAAAGATGGAGATATCTTCTTCCCCCTCGGTATGAAAGGGACTAAAAAAATATCTGACTTTCTGAATGGACTAAAAATTCCATCCCATAAAAAAAAGAACCAGTTGGTTCTTCTCAATGGTAACAGGATCGTATGGGTTATTGGTTATAGATTGGATGATAGGTTTAAAATTACAAAGGATACTAAACAAGTTGTCGAGTTATGCCTGAAATCAGCTTAAATAATAAAATCATTATTGGTAATGATGTCTTTATTCCGCTTATTGAAGAGGAACGGTTATTGTCCCGGATTAAAGAGATTGGTTTGGAAATCACAAATGATTATTTCGGTAAAATCCCTGTCTTTATTGGCGTCCTCAATGGAGCATGCCTCTTTCATGCTGATCTGATCAGGAATATAAAATTGGAATGTGAAATTGATTTCTTTAAGCTCTCAAGTTATGGAGATGATAAATTATCCTCCGGCGAGGTTAAACTCGTAAAGGATCTTGGTTGTGATGTAACTGGAAGAGATATCATTATTGTCGAAGATATTGTCGATTCAGGTCTTTCTATTAAATTTATTGAAGAGATGATGGAAAAACATAATCCCGCCAGTATGAGGGTCGCTTCTCTGTTGGTCAAACCTGATAGCCTTAGATATAATGTAAAAATTGATTATATTGGCTTTAATATTCCGGATAAATTTGTGATTGGGTACGGATTGGACTATGCCCAAAAGTATAGAAATTTACGGTCTATTTACACAATCAGTGATTTGAAATAAAATAATTAAAATATAAATATACTAATTCATTTATGGCCGAAAATAAGAAAAACGATAAACCTAAACTCCCTAAACCCGGTGGCTCTGGTAAGCCGGATGATAATTTTGATTGGTCTAAAATAATCCGTCTTGTATTTGGTTGGGGCGCAGTTGTTATTGCTGCCGTTATTGTGATGCAGCTATTTAAAACTGGCTCTACTAATTATGTCGATATCCCATACAATCAGTATGAAAAATTACTCTCTGAAGATAAGATTGCTAAAGCAACTATTACTAAAGCCGATGTCAACGATTATTATTTCAAAGCAGATCTGAGAAACGAAGAATCTCTTACTATAAATAATAAGGAAATGCGCGTTAAGGAGATTTCTGTTTATTTGCCTGAACCGATCATTAAAGATCAGGAAGCAATTTGGAGATCTAAGTTCCCTTATTCTTTTGAAAAAGAATCTAACGAATGGCTTAATGTACTCTTGGGTTTTATCCCTTGGATTATAATCATCGGTGTTTGGATTATTATAATGCGGAGAATGCAGGGCTCCGGTGGTGGATCACGTGGCATATTTTCCTTCGGTAAAAGTAAAGCAAAATTAATTACTCAATCCGGAACAAGAATTACTTTCCGCGATGTTGCCGGTGCAGATGAGGCTAAGATTGAACTCTTTGAAATAATTGAGTTCCTTAAAGAACCCGGTAAATTCCAGAAACTGGGAGGTAAAATTCCTAAAGGAGTCCTTCTGTTAGGACCTCCGGGAACCGGTAAGACTCTCCTCGCTCGTGCCGTCGCTGGTGAAGCTGGCGTTCCTTTCTTTTCTATTAGTGGCGCCGACTTTGTTGAAATGTTTGTTGGTGTCGGTGCAAGCCGCGTAAGAGATTTGTTTGAACAGGGTAAGAAAAATGCTCCATGCATTATCTTCATTGATGAAATTGATGCTGTCGGTAGACATAGAGGCGCAGGTCTTGGTGGTGGTCATGATGAAAGGGAACAGACTCTCAATCAGCTCCTCGTAGAAATGGATGGGTTCGAACAAAGTGCGGGTGTTATTATTATCGCCGCTACTAACCGTCCCGATGTTCTTGATCCAGCTCTTCTTAGACCCGGTAGGTTCGATCGCCAGGTCGTTGTTGATAGACCCGATGTTAAAGGAAGAGAAGGTATCCTTAAAGTTCATACAAGGAATATCCCTCTCGATTCTAATGTTATTCTCGAAGTTCTTGCAAAAGGTACTCCCGGACTCTCCGGTGCAGATCTGGCCAACCTCGTTAATGAAGCCGCTCTTCTCGCAGCTCGTAAAAATAAGAAGCATGTTGAAATGATAGACTTCGAAGAAGCTAAAGATAAAGTCATGATGGGTATGGAACGAAAAAGCATGATAATTTCTGAAGCTGAAAAGAAAACTACTGCTTATCATGAAATAGGACACGTACTCGTCGCCAGGATGATTCCTGAAGCCGATCCAGTCCATAAGGTAACAATAATTCCAAGAGGACGTGCCTTAGGACTAACAAGTTATCTCCCCATCGATGAAAAACATACTTATTCAAAAGCATATCTCGAAGCTATTATCACTTACGCCCTCGGCGGTCGTGCTGCAGAAAAACTTATATTCCATGAGTTTAATACCGGCGCTGGCTCTGATATCGAAAGAGCTACTAACATTGCCCGTAAAATGGTGTGCGAATGGGGTATGAGCGAAAAGCTCGGTCCCCTTAGCTATGGCGCTAAAGAGGAGGAAATATTCCTCGGTAGGGAAATTCAAAAGCATCGTGACTATAGTGAAAAAACTGCTATCGAAATTGATGAAGAAATTAAGCTTATCGTTTCTACCGGTATGGCTAAAGCTGAAAGAATATTAACTGAAAATATTGATATTCTCCATAAACTCTCTATGGAATTGCTTGAAAGAGAAATTCTTGATTCCGAAGAGATCGATAAGTTGATTAGAGGCGAAGAATTGCCTCCGTTCAAAAAGAATGGGTCAGATAACGAACCAGCTGCGGAAGTGCCTGACCATGTTAAAAAATTATTAGATCAACGGAAATCAAAGGAATCCGCTCCTAAAGATGACTCCAATTGATAATGGGACCATTAATTACAGGGATGAAGTAGTTAGAAAACTAATTCATCTCTGCTCTCTTTCTATTCCCATAATTTATTATTTTATCCCCCGGTCAACTGCAATTATTGTATTGTCCTTCTTTACTTTCTTTGCAGTGCTCCTCGATGTAACAAGACACTTTTCTCCCAAAATCGGCAGACTCTTCTATATGATTTTTGGCTTTCTACTTAGAAAACACGAGGTGGATGGTAAAAAGAAAAATCTGAATGGCGCTACCTATGTCTTTATTTCTGCCCTTCTGGGTGTCATAATTTTCCCTAAAATCCTCTTTTTAACAGCATTTACTATTCTGATTATCAGCGATTCTACGGCTGCTCTTATAGGTAGAAAATATGGCAAACATAAGCTTTTGGCTAAAAGTTTGGAGGGAACTTTAGCCTTTTTCGTTAGTGCAAGTATCGTTGTTTTACTTACTCCTAAATTAAATGGGAGCATTATTGAATATATTATCGGGTTTATGGCTGCTGCAATAGGAGCTTTTGTGGAAAATATTTCTTTCGGTATCGCCGATGATAATCTTACTATTCCAATCTCTGTGGGTTTATCTATGTGGCTGTTATATATATTAATGTTTCCGGGTATTCAATTAATATTACCTAATGTACCGAGATGATGATGAAGAAAAGTCTTCAATTTCTTCTTTCTGTTATATTCCTTTTGTCCCTTGAATCGTGCGAACATTCCTATAAACTGGCTCAGGGCGCCGAAGATGAAATAATAGTCGTCGCAGATACTTCTGACTTCGAGAAACTTAAAATCCCCCTTCAGGAAATATTCGAAAAGGTTATCTATACTCCTCAGCCCGAAAAGTTATTTAACCTTAAAAGAATATCCCCAAATGAAATTGAATCCTATCAAAACTATAAAAATGTGATTCTTCTGGCTCCTCTTAATTCTTCTTCTAATACTTCAAAATTTATTAAAGCTTTGCTCGATACTTCTAAATTTCTGAATAAGAATTCCGGTAATGATTTAATGATCCCGCGGTATAACCTTTGGGCACAAAATCAGCTCGTAATGATTTTAACTGCTCCTGATTTGCCGCAGCTTGAACTTGAGTTGGTTAAGAATAAAGAGATACTCGTCAATTCATTCCATAAATTATCTGACAAGCGTTTAAATGCTTGCATGTATGATTCTAAATATGAAAGTAAAAATACTGAAGGCATGCTCCTCAAATCCTATGGATGGATAATATTCGTAGCTTCCGATTTTACTATAGCTGATAATGAGCCCGATGAGAACTTCTTCTGCCTTAAAAATTCATCTGGTAAGGATATGGGTAAATGGATATTTGTCCACTGGATTGATAATGCCTCTCCTGCTTACCTTAATGAGGATTCTGTCAGATCAATACGCAATAGGCTTACTAATGAATATTATAAGACACCTGGTGTCTCTTCCTTTATCCGGATTGGTAAGGATAATTGTCTGAATAATGAGGTTACTTTCGATGGTAAGTATTCTTTATTAACCCAGGGGTTGTGGGAAAATGATAAGGAGATGCAGGGTCCTTTTATTAACTATACCTTCTTTGATGAAAAAACTAAAAGAATCTATATGGTGGATGGTTCAATAAACGCACCTGAATATTACAAAAGAAATCTGATCCAGCAGATGGATGTCATGCTTAAATCATTTAAAACAAAAGCCGATCTGTCAAAAGAAAAACAGGACGAGCTTCTCAAATCTGCCGACTGATATTATTTCTCCGTCGCCTGCATTAATTCTTGCGGTATATTATAATTCGGAAATTCCTCTTTTATCTTCTTAACATACATCTTCGCTCTGTCCATTCTGTTAAATTGAATTTCATATAAAGCCCTCCTTGCCAGCATTGTACCTGTTGAGTTTTCCATGAAGTCAATATATTTTGTTCGGGTATGCGGAAACTTTATAATGAAATTTGGATCCTTAACCGGTACGTACTCCTTCCCTTTAACTACTCTGAATAATAAATTATCGGGAACTATACTATATCCTTCAGGTAATACAAATTCTCCTTTCTGCATTTCCACTTCTACTAATTCCGGTGAAATATAAATATTCTTTTTGTCTGCATTCGTTGCGATAAGGTCGGTCATTATTCTCCTGTATAGGTTTTCCAGTAAGTTGGAATCAAACTTTTCCCCCCTTTCAAATGGTCTCAACGCATCCTCAAACATATCAACTTCACTGTTAATTCCATCTAATAATCCGGGATGCTGCCTTTTAAGTTGAACGTAATACCAGCTCCTCCTTAAAAGCTCCTTATCAACAACAGTAACATCTGGTCTGTATTTCTCCACTATTTGAAAATAATAAGATGATGCTACAAGGTAATCCCATAAATAAGTAATAACTATTGAATTAGGCAGTGTGCTGTTAATCGTGCTTTTAGAGAACTGCTCAAATGTGTAAACATCTTTTAGATCATTCTCTTTATAATTAAATCCTGATTGTAATAAAATACAGATTGCCGCAGCTCCTGTTGCAATTGCATAACTGTATTTCTTTTCGCGGAGTTTGTAAAATATCTCTACTATTCCGAATAGTGCAAAAAAGGAAAGTGCTATGTATGACATCAGGAAATATGAGTCTATGTCAACAATGTCATAATTGCTCGCATACAATAGGGCGAACAAGAAAAGTGTAATATTGAATATGAAGAATTTCCTTGCCTTTATGTATGAAATAAATATTCCATATAGACAAATTAAAAGACCGATATTAAACTCTGAAAATAAATTGCTGAAGAAATAACTCAGTTGTTTCTTCAATACATCAGTCGATTTGAAGAACCATACCTGGAACTGCCAGCCGGATACATGCCTGTAGAATCTCTCAAAATCAACCGGATTCCCCCAGTTCAATATCGGATTCTGTGCAGCCCGTATCGGTAGATAAAGATATATCGCTGCAAATATTGGCAGGAATACTAAAAAGATCATTACAAATAATCTTTTAATCCCTTCCGACTTAAATCTGAATTTATCAAAGTATAAATAAGCAGTAGCCGGTAGTACGAATAAAGTAGTCATATGATTCGTAAAACCCAATGCCAGGATTGCCGCAAATATTAACCACCGCTTCGTAATTCCTTTATCCTCATTGGGAGTTATATATGCCTTTAGTAATGAAAAAATAATAAGACAAAATAGAAATGCCTGCAAAGAATAAACCTCTTCAGCATTCCCCTGGTTCCAGAAAGTCCTGTCAAAACCTAATAACAATCCCGCTGCCATTGATGCAATATATTTTACCGGCTCTTCAATTGTCTGAATAGTCTTTGTATTTATTTGTGGTTTTACTTCCTCTCCCTTTCTTCTCCTCGCTTTCTTCGATAACTGTCGTGTCTTTGCCTTGCCTGTAAATTCAAATACATTCAGATTATCAAGTATTAACTTGCATGTATAAACAAAAACCATCACCCCTAAACTGCACCATATCGCAGTCAGTAAGTTTAATTGATAAATTTTGGAAAAGTGAAATGGGATAAGTGAGAATAAATGCCCGAGTAATGTGAATAAAGGATAACCTGTAGGATGCGCTATTCCTAACATTATCTGAACTGTTGCCAGTTCCCCTGCATCTATTTCTACAACCGATGGAGCCAGCGTAGTTAAATAAACAATAAATACAATCAATCCAGTTAATACGGCATAGTATTTTTTCAGTAGATTCAATTTAATTACCCATAATCTTGTTAAACAATTTATTGTTTGTCTGCAATATATTATGCAGATCTTTTTTGTACGTAATGTTTTCTTTTTCGTTTTCCTTGAATAGATATCCGCTGCTGCTGAATATACACTGGTTCCGTAAAATAATATCTTTCAGGTAATTGTAATTACCTATTATGTCCTTTTCTTCCGGTATCAGCTTAGTAATTCTTTCCTCCGGTCCGCTCTTTAACAGCATACCGAATAATTTGGGTTTAATTAACATAAGGAATTGAATTGAAAACTCAATATCTAATATCCCTCCGGTCGCTCTTTTAAGATTAATAATCTTCATCTGATTCATCGCTCCCACAGGTATCAGTTTCTTCCTCATTGCCTTAATCTCTTTCCTTATGTTCTCACCATTTTCCAATGAAATTCTTTTGATAACCAGCTTCTTGAATTTATTGAAAAGATCTTTATCCCCTGCTATAAATTTCAGTTTGCATAATGACTGTAGTTCCCAGACCCGCGCCCTGTTTGTAAGATAATTCTCATATGAAATTAAATCCCATACAAGCTGTCCTGATTTTCCCTCAGGTCTTAATCTGCTGTCTGTCTCAAATGGTTTAAGTGTTTTTTTAAGTTTAAGCAGCAGACTTTGAAATGGCTTCTGCAGTTCAAATTGCAACGCTGGGTCTTTCACTATAAATAATAAATCAATATCTGATGAAAAGTTCATCTCTCCTGTACCAAAACTCCCTAATCCTGCAATAAAATATTCAGTTCCTTGTGGTATAACCTCTTCTCCTGTTCCTTTTATCTTCTCAATTAAATTTGCCTGGAGTATCTCTCCAAATTTATTGGAATTAATTTTACCCTCTGTAAATTGCGTTGAAAGTATAAACAAAAGCTTTTTGATTGCGTATTCGGAACAGCCCGCTTTAGTTACCTTTTCAAATATATTTCTGGAAATATAATATTCATGAAGTTCTGCATCTTCCGCAAACAGGTCTACTGACTTTTGATTGAATTCGCATAGTCTCAAAAAGGAATTATAAAAGGATTTGTCTGTAAGCTCCCTGTACCAGAGGGAAGGGAAGGGGATATTCTTAATTATCCTTGTAAAATTCTGTAATACCTTATCCGGT
>JARLHD010000289.1 GCA_031292435.1 Ignavibacteriaceae bacterium | reverse complement strand
TGCAGTAAAGGCATTGATAAAGTCGGGCAGCAAATCAGACCTTATTTCTAAGGCAGTCAGCTGGTTAATTATGCAGAAGCAGGGATACTCATGGAGATCAACTCAGGAAACATCAGCGGTTATATTCGCATTGAGCGATTATCTTAAAACAACAAACGAATTAAATCCTGATTATTCCTATGCAGTTTATTTAAATGACAAAAAGATTGTCAATAAAAAGATAGGTGCCGGTGATATTTATAAACAGTCGGAAGAAATAAATATAAATGGATTAACAGAAAAGAATTTAATAAACGGGGACAATTATATTAAGATTATAAAGGAGGGGGAAGGTAAGTTATATTTCTCAGGACTGAACCAGTATTATGAATCAGAGCAATCATTGAATACAAAAGAAAATACATTTAATGTGAGGAGGGAGTATTATCTTTTAAAACCGGAACAGAAAGAGGGTAGAATTATATATACAAAAAATGAAATTGAGGGAGAGTTAAAATCAGGAGATGAGTTATTGGTAAAGACTTTTGTTAAAACAAAATCTGATAACCTGCAATATTTCATCCTTGAAGATATGCTCCCTTCAGGATTTGAGCCGATTAAGGACGAAAAAAAATATGAAATAGAAGGGGAGAACAATTACCACATCTATCCTGATTTCAGGAGATTCAGACCATGGCCCTGGTTTTATGCTGATAAAGAATACAGGGATCAAAAGGTATCATTCTTTGTAACAAATGTTAATACTGAAATGGAATTTTCATATTTGATGAAAGCCCAGATACCGGGTACAGTTACAGTATCCCCCGCCCAGGCATATTTAATGTATTATCCTGAAGTAAAAGGAAACAGTGAATGGTTGGAGATAAAAACCAGGGACAAGTGAGATATAAATATATTGGGAGATTTAGGAGAATGTTAATAACTAAGTTATTCCATTTTCATATCCCGTGTCATAAGGTCGGTAGTAGCCTTAACGGGATCTTTTTCATCGAACAGAATTTTATAAACTTCGTTAGTAATGGGTGTTTCGACTTTATATTTTTTAGCCAGCTGGGATGCCGACCGGCTTGTTTCAATACCCTCGGCGATCATGTCCATAGACTTAATTATCTGTTTAAGTTTCTTACCTGCTCCTACCTGTTCTCCGACATACCTGTTACGGCTATGGCGGCTCATACAGGTTACTATAAGGTCTCCCATACCTGACAGACCGGCAAAAGTTTCAGGCTGGGCACCCATAGCGATACCGAGTCTGGATATTTCAGCTATTCCCCTTGTCATTATTGCAGCTACTGTATTATCGCCGAATTTTGCTCCTTCAATGATTCCTGCACCTATTGCAATTACATTCTTAAAAGCGCCACCTAATTCGACTCCGAGGATATCGACTGAAGTATAGACCCTGAAATAGGAAGTAATAAATGCTGACTGAATTGATTTGGAAGTTTCCTTATATTTTGAAGCTGCAACAACAGCAGTAGGCACACGTTTACTTACTTCCTCAGCATGGCTTGGTCCCGATAAGATTCCCAGCTGATCTTCACTGATAGAAGGAATAACTTCCCTTAGCATTTGCGACATAGTGAGTAATGAATCTTTTTCAATACCTTTTGCTACGTTTACCAGAATTGCATCTTTTATACTGAGGGGTGGGATCTCCTGAACTACATGCCGCAGAAATTGAGAGGGGACTGCCAAGACAATTAAATTCTGATTATGGGTAGCTTCCTTAATATCATTGGTAATAATAATTTCTTTTGGTATCTCTATGCCGGGAAGGTATGTATTATTTAGCCTGGTCTTCAATAATCGTTTTGAGTAACTCTTATTATATTCCCACAATGTTACGTTATGACCATTATAATGGAGTAAAATAGAAAGAGTAGTTCCCCATCCCCCGGCTCCTAAGACAGATATCTTCATTTAAATGACAGAGGGTTTTTTCTTTTTAGTAAAACTTAATTTGGATTCGCTGCCATTTAATAATCTAACTACATTTTTTCTATGTGTAAAAATTACAAGCAAAGAAACGAATATTATAAATGGTAGTAAGGTGCTATAGCCCGGAATATCGACGTGAAAAATATTTTCCCTTACTATTAGTGTCAATGGGACAGCTATAGCTCCAATAATTGAAGCAAGAGAAACATATCTGGATAATGTGAATACTATAATAAATACACCAACAGCAACAAGCATATCGACAGTAACAATCATCAGAAGCATACCCATTGCAGTGGCAATGCCTTTACCCCCTTTGAATCCGGCAAAGACAGTCCAAATATGTCCAATAACAGCTGAGATACCTGCGATAATCTGGACGAGAGTAAAATCATCAAAAGGAGTCGCATTTTCAAATGGAATAGCGCCCCTGTGGAGTCTGGCAATTACAATAACAGCGATTGCGCCTTTTAAAACATCAAGGACTATAACAAACAGACCCTTTTTCCAGCCAAGTACACGCATAACATTAGTACCACCTGCATTACCGCTTCCGTAATTTCTTATGTCGATACCATGAGAAAGTTTACTTACAATAATGCTGGTAGGAATTGAGCCTACCAAATAAGACAATACTATTATAGTTGCGAGTAGAAACATAACGATCCAAATAAGTTAACAGTTAAACTAAATATCTTACACTAAATAAGCAATGATAATAACGACGGGTTTAATGTCAGTCATTAACTATGCAAAAACAGGAAAAGTTAATTTCCCTGGTACAGACCAATAATATTTCCATCGATATCTTTGATAAGGGCATAATGTCCCATAGCAGGGATAATCGTTTTTCCTCTATAAATATCGCCGCCGAGTTCTTTTGCTTTATCCAGATATTTTTCAATACCGGCAACCCTGACATGGAAAATCGTTGTATCGCCGGAAGAAATATTATCTGATTTTCTTAATCCGACAGTAAAGCCTTTATGGGTATTAAACAGATGATATCCTCTGCCAAAGGGGCGGAATTCCCAGTCGAATAACTTGCTGTAGAACTCCGCCGACTTATCTGTATCTTTTGATGGTATTTCAATATGTGCAATTAAATCAGAAGCCATTTATACACTCCAATATAATTTATCGACTCATTATAACATTAAAACTTAATACTAAATAAAACAATCATCTAATTTAATGTGATTTTTCCACTTTTATCGGAATATCTGCCTTTAGAATCAGACAATTTTATTAAAATATTTCCTTTAATGTTTTGAGGCACACCCTTCCACATATAGTTATTTACCTGTCTTCTGGTACTAGGAATATTCTGGGCGATAATATTCCAACTTTTTCCATTATCAATTGAGTATTCAATTTTAACAGATGAAATAACATCAATGGCTTTCCAGGAGATATTTATACCTTCTAAAGAAGAATATGGATGATTTCCAATCGGGCCATCTAATTTAATAGCGGCCTTAATCCAAAGATTAAATGGATTATCGCTCATATCGGTAACCGTCGGGTCGCTTGCATCAGTTACTCTCAGGCGTGCAAGAGTAGCCGGAGGTACAATTGGCAAATGCCAATAATAAGCACCGGTTGAGGGGAAATTAGAAACTACGGGATTCCAGTTCTGCCCATTATCTTCGGTATAATCGATATTAACATTATTGACGCCGGAAGAAGTCCATGTAATTAAAGTATCCTCCCAGATAAATTCGCCGCCATTCGGGAATATCCATTTG
>JARLHD010000288.1 GCA_031292435.1 Ignavibacteriaceae bacterium | reverse complement strand
GAAGCGGGAAAAACCTTTTCAGTAATAGTAATTATTTGTTTATTCAATCCTTTTGATAAAACCAAAAAATCTTATAGGATGTACACATTAAGTAAGGAATTAGTGAATTTTCAAACAACAGAAATATATAAAATCAGACTACTATTTGACGCAGACGCACAACAGGAAATTAGTTTATATCAAAATTCCACAATTCATAATTGTGTATTATTTGCTCAATTAAAAGGAAGTCCTAATAAATGGATAATGACAAATCCGGTAGAACTGGATTTGAATTTGGAAGAGGGGGAGGAAAGGCAGAACCAATAATAAAAATATTCTTTAATGGACAATATTATGTGAGAATTTTTTTAAATATAATTGAATATACTATGAAATAAGAGCAATTATATTGTTTAGAGTAAAACGAGATACGGGGTGAGGATATCTCCTTTTTTTTCCGTAAATTGATACTATCATTTTGAAAAGTATTCCACATAAATATTCCATTACCTGCTATTCTTAATAGATTTTCATTCATCCGACCGCTATTCTGAAAAATAACAAATTTTCTACCGCTGGTCTTAAAAAAAGAAGTATTACTTAATGTCATTCGAAAAACTTGAACTTATTAAACCAATTCAAAGAGCCTTGCTTGAAGAAGGCTACACTATTCCAACTCCAATCCAAAGACAGGCTATCCCGGTAATTTTGGCTGGTAAAGATTTGCTGGGCTGCGCTCAGACCGGCACCGGTAAAACCGCAGCTTTTGCGCTTCCGATTCTACAGATTCTTTCTGCAGGTAAATCCAGTCATAATGGAAAAAGTCTAATTAATTCACTTATCCTTACTCCTACAAGAGAACTTGCTATACAGATAGACGAAAGTTTTTCTGCATACGGGAAATATACCGGATTAAAAAACACGGTTATCTTTGGGGGTGTATCCCAAAAAACTCAAACTGATAAATTAAGGCAGGGCGTTGATATTCTCATTGCTACTCCGGGGCGGCTCCTTGATCTGATGAATCAAAATTATATAAACCTTAAGAACATTAAGATTTTCGTACTTGATGAAGCTGACCGGATGCTTGATATGGGATTTATACATGATGTAAAAAAGATTATTTCAAATTTACCCGGTAAAAGACAATCGCTATTTTTTTCCGCAACGATGCCGTCTGAAATTGTAAAACTTTCACGCACAATTTTGACTGATCCTATTAAAATTGAAATTACACCTGAAAATCCTACAATTGAGGCAATCAAGCAGTCAGTCTATTTTGTTTCAAAACCAAATAAAAGAGCATTGCTTATTCATTTATTAAAAGATAAATCAATTGCCTCGGCATTAATATTTACGAGAACGAAACATGGGGCTGATCATGTTTCTAAGTTTTTAAACCAGTCAAAGATTCATGCTGAAGCTATACATGGAAATAAATCCCAGAATGCACGCCAGAGAGCGTTGAGTAATTTTAAATCCAAGCTGACAAGGGTGCTTGTGGCAACTGATATAGCTGCGAGGGGAATTGATATTAATGAATTATCGCATGTAATTAATTATGAGATTCCGAATATTTCAGAAACTTATATACACAGGATTGGTCGTACGGGCAGGGCCGGATTGAGCGGTGTTGCTATTTCTTTTTGTGATGTTGACGAACGGGCTTACCTGAAAGATATAAACAAATTGATAAACACCCAGATACCCGTTATTAATGATCATCCTTTTCATATGGATGAAAGAGAGCCGGCAGGCACTGAAACTATTTCAAGGAAACCCCCGGTTACCGTTCAAAAGAATTACAGGCAACGTCATCTATCAGGACTGGCTCCTAAAGGGAAAAAGAAATGGGTCCCAAAACAATTCAGTTCGAAGGGGAAAGTTTAAACAGAGGCGGAAAGGAAAGGGCTGAAAGAAAAGGGGAAGATTTCATAAGAGGACTGATCGAAATGGGGCTGATATAAAAGTGTTCATCATGTTTGGTTTTCAACTTTCTAACTAATAATCATTATACAACTCATGAGACCTACTCATTACGAATGAGATTCAGGGGTCTGTAACGTATTGTATAATAATAAGTTAACTTTTCTTGCCATAGTTTTTGCCATAGTAGTTGCACATGGAAATGGCTTAAAATAATTTTAATTTTGTGAGCAATCATATTGGAATTATAAAAAAAAATTGCGTCAGGGAATACCTGATTGTTTTTTTAATGTATCTTAATTATTTTTCAAAGTGGTTAGAGAATAAAGGTTTCTCTCTGATAAAATATTAGAGTTCTAAATGAAATATTTCTACTTATTTTTCTCCCTGTTATTCGCTTCAATTAGTTATTCCCAAGCCCCCTGCCCCGGTTTAGACTCCATTAATTATTCCGGTCAATGGTACCACACTGTACAAATCGGTTCACAATGCTGGTTAAAAGAAAACCTCAATGTTGGAATCATGAAACCTGCAATAAAAGATCAGACAAATAATGATACAATAGAAAAATTCTGCTACAATAATGATTCTAATAATTGCAATGTTTACGGAGGTCTTTATCAATGGCGTGAAACGATGCAATATTCTCAAAAAATAGGGGCAAGGGGAATCTGTCCGATCGGCTGGCATGTCCCTTTAAGTTCTGAATTTGATTCTTTAATTTCTATGGTTCATGAAGATGGAAATACCTTAAAGGAAATTGGTCAGGGTGGTGGAACAAACATGAGTGGTTTCTCAGGATTACTTTCGGGATTAAGTAAATTTTCATCTTTCTCCAATCTTGGTAATGGTTCCTATTTCTGGAGTGATTCTATGGTTCATATTGATGTAATTGGCAGATCATTAATCTTGTACGCTGACAACTTGGATCTGGAAAGTGATAATTTAATAAAGCGCGGAGCAAATTTTTATGATGGAGTACAAGGATTAAGCGTTAGATGTGTTAAAGATAATATTGGTTTATTATTGCAATCACCATATGGAGGAGAAAGCTGGCAAGTTGGTTCAATACATAGTATCTCCTGGGGTGGAAATAATTTGCCAAACACAAAAATAAAGATCGAATATTCAACCGACAATGGAATAAGTTGGCTGCAGATAATTGATTCTGTTCCCGCCCTCGATGGTAATTATAATTGGATAGTGCCTAATACACTTTCAAAAAATTGCAAAGTAAGAATTACTGATCTAAATAATCCAACTTCTTTTAGTATTAGTGATAATGTATTTACAATTTATATTACCTGCCCCGGAGGTTCCACAATTGAGCATGGCGGTCAGATATATAATACAGTATTAATTGGTAACCAATGCTGGTTAAAAGAAAATCTAAATATCGGTAAAATGATTCCGGGAGTGCAGGAAGCATACTTAAATGGAATAATTGAAAAATACTGTTATAATGATGATACTGCTAATTGCACAATTTACGGTGGATTGTATAAATATACTGAAATGCAGGAACAGGGAATATGTCCGACATTCTGGCATATTAGCGGACTTTCTTCACTTGCAAACAATGTTAGTTATGATGCAAACGTCTTAAAAGCAAAAGGACAGGGTTCTGGTTTCGGCGAAGGAACAAACGCCAGTGGTTTCTCTGCACTTCTGGCAGGGCTCCGCAATATGAATGACGGAACTTTTAGCTATTTGGGTATATATGGGTGGTTCCTTAAAGGCCATTCTGATAATTTTGTTTATAACGATTATCTTGAAAGCTCTGATAGCTATTTATTTGAATCTGAGGAATTTGGAAATGATGGTGGCAGCCTTCGATGTGTACGGGATGATGTTGGCCCTTTATTATTAAAATCACCAGTAGGGGGAGAAAATTGGCAGATAGGTTCTAATCAAAAAATCATTTGGACATTAAGTGAAGTTATAAATATTAGAATTGATTATACAACTGATAATGGTTCAAACTGGATCAATATAATTTCTTCCATTCCAACTTCAGCGGGAAGCTTCAATTGGACTATTCCCAACACTCCTTCGACAAACTGCAGAG
>JARLHD010000287.1 GCA_031292435.1 Ignavibacteriaceae bacterium | reverse complement strand
TATCATTTTAATTATTATTTCTATCTCGATTTCAGCACAAGTTCCTATTGATCCAAACTTTCCGACATTTCAGATTACCGTAAATAATAATCCGACTGCCGGTCAATTATTATTCAGCCCATTTTACAATAGTTCCGGACCCAGTAATCCACCGTTTCTTGCTATTATGAATAATGATGGAACGTTTAAATATATTAAACTGCTTGCACAGAGTGCATTTGATTTTAATATTCAGCCAAATGGGAACTATACGTATTTTGATTTAAATACAGGATACTTTTATGAAATGGATAGTAGCTTTAATTTAATCGATTCATTTTTCGCACAAAACGGATATATCACTGATCAGCATGAGCTACGGATTTTACTAAATGGAAACGCGCTCATTTTAGGGCTGGATCATCAGAAAATAGACATGAGTAAGGTTGTACAAGGAGGAAACCCATATGCAGATGTTACAGGCTGCATACTTCAGGAACTGGATAAATATAAAAATGTTTTATTCCAATGGAGAAGCTGGGATCATTATAATATAACCGATGCTATGCCAGATATAAATTTATTAGATTCTTCAATCGACTACGTTCACGCAAATGCAATTGAAATTGACAATGATGGGAACTATCTTTTGTCCTGCCGACACATGGATGAGATTACTAAAATAAATCATATTACCGGGGATATTATCTGGAGACTTGGGGGAAAAAATAACCAGTTCCGTTTTATAAACGACACAATAGGATTTTCACATCAACATTATATCAGAAGGATAGCAAATGGAGATATCACACTTTTTGATAACGGAAACCTTCATATTCCACAGTTTTCAAGAGCAGTTGAATATAAATTAGATGAAAAAAATAAGACTGCCACTTTAGTCTGGGAGTACAAAAATGATCCCGTAACATTTACCTTCGCTATGGGATCTGTTCAAAGGCTTGATAATGGTAATACCCTTATTGGCTGGGGAGCGAATATAACAAACAATAAGCAAATTTCAGAAGTCACCAGTTCCGGAGAAAAAGTATTTGAATTAGAAATCCCCTACAACTGGTCATATAGGGCATACAGATATAATATCCAGTCTACAATTTCCAATAATAATTCTTTAGCTATAAATAATTTTACTATGCTCCAAAATTTCCCAAATCCTTTTAATCCAAACACAACAATAGACTATTCAATTCCTGTTGAGAGCAATGTAAGTTTAGTTGTTTATAATTCAATTGGTGAAAAAATACAGGACCTTATTTTGGGAATAAAACCTGCAGGAAATTATTCAGTTAATTTCAAATCGGATAAAGTATCAAGCGGAATATATTTTTATTCTTTAACAGCCAATTCAATAGATGGCAAACAAAATTTCCATTCAGTTAAGAAAATGATTGTCCTTAAATAATACCTACTATTATTGATCAGGGTTTTGTTTTCGCATCTGCTCAAGTTTTTCTTTGCCATAGGCAATTCGAGTAATAGTCACAAATAAAACAGGCACAACAAAAATTGCAAGTAATGTTGCAGCAAGCATTCCTCCCAATACAGTAAACCCAATTGTTGATCTTGCCTGAGCACCAGCGCCGGTTGCCAGAACCAAGGGTGATACGCCGAATATAAATGCCATTGAAGTCATTAGAATCGGACGCAAACGTAATTTAACTGCTTCAATAGTTGCAGTTATTAATTCCATACCACGCTCAAGGCGTTCCTTTGCAAATTCGACAATTAGAATTGCATTTTTTGCCGCAAGACCGATTAATGTAATTAATCCGATCTGGGCATAGACATTATTATTAAGTCCTGAATTCAAAGTAAGTGTGAGGATAGCTCCGAATGCACCTATCGGGACAGCCAGCAAAACAGAAAATGGTACCGACCAGCTTTCATATAATGCAGTAAGAAATAAAAATACAAACACAATAGATAACACGAAAATAGTAATAGTACTGTTTCCGGCATTGATTTCCTCACGGCTTAGTCCTGAAAATTCAAAGCCATAACCAGCAGGCAAGACCTGACCTGCTACTTCACGCAAAACATCAATTGCCTGTCCGCTACTATAACCGGGGGCAGCAGTTCCATTTATTTCAGCTGTACGGAATAAATTATAGTGAGAAATTAACGGAGCATTTTCCGTAACATGTGATGTAATAAGCGAGCTTAAAGGAATTTGTTGACCAGCCTGATTCTTAACATAATATCCTGAAATATCCTGAATAGTTGCCCGATATCCGGTATCAGCTTGTGCCACCACATGGAAATTCCTACCATAAATTGTAAAATCATTTATATAGCGACTTCCAAGGTATGTCTGCAAAGTATTAAAAACATCTGAAATTGAGACTCCCAATTTTTTACATTCTTCCCTATCAACATTAACCTGGTAACCTGGTGTCCGGGCAGTAAAGAATGAAAATACACGACTAAGCTCAGGCCGCTTATTTGCAGCCATTACAAATGAATTAACAACATTTTCAAATTGTTTAATTGAATCAGTACTTTCACGTTCTTCCAGCTCAAATGTAAAACCGCCTGTGGCTCCCAGCCCTGGAATTGCAGGTGGGGAAATGACTAGTACATTTGCACTTTTAATCGAAGCAAATTTTCTTTGCAGAGTAGCCATTAATGAATTAAGCTGCAGAGTTTTATCAGTTCTTTCATCCCATGGTTTAAGCAGAATGAAAACAGTTCCGCTGTTTGATTTGGTAGCAAAAGTTACGACATTAAGTCCTCCCAGAGCAGCAAAGTGAGCGATACCCGGGGTAGAATGGAGGATATTCATCATCGTATCGAGGACATCAATACTCCGGGTTGTTGAAGAAGCTTCAGGCAACTCGAATGTGATGTAAATTCTTCCTTCATCTTCCAGGGGTATAAAACCAGTCGGTTTATTCTTAAATAGCAAGAAAGTAACTATATACATAATCAGCAGCCCTATTAAGATATATCTTGCTGCATTGATACTTTTTCTGACTCCTACTGAATATGACAAAGTCATATTTTTAAACCATTGATTAAATCTATGGAAAAACTTAGCTGGTCCTTTAGGGCTTTTACTTAAATCTGAAGGTTTTAAAAGCAAAAGGCATAAAGCAGGAGTAAGTGATAACGCGACAAATGCTGAGATAAGTACTGATATTGCAATTGTAATTGCAAACTGCTGATATAATCTACCAACAATACCAGGAATAAATCCAACAGGAATGAAAACCGCAGCCAAAATCATTGCAATGGCCACAACCGGTCCTGATATATCTGTCATTGCAAGTATAGTAGCTTCCCGTGGGGACATTTTTTGTTCATCAATATAATGCTGAACCGCTTCCACCACGATAATGGCATCATCGACTACAATACCAATTGCCAGGACAAATCCAAACATAGTTAATGTATTGATGGTAAAATGAAGAAGTGTGAAAAAAGAAAAAGTGCCAATTATTGAAACTGGTATAGCAAGGATCGGAATGAGAGTGGCACGCCAGCTTTGCAGAAAAAGAAATACAACAAGGACAACAAGTCCTAAGGCTTGTAACAACGTTTTTACAACTTCATTTATTGAAACCTTCACAACAGAGACTGATTCAAAAGGAACCATATAATCGACATCCTTAGGGAATGAGGTCCTTAACCGGTCCATCGTGGAATAAATTCCATTGGCTACATCAAGTGCATTGCTGCCGGGAGCCTGAAATATTAAAAGGTAGGAAGCTCTTTTCCCATCAACAAAAGAATTGCTTGAATAGCTGAATTTTCCAAGCTGGACCCGGGCAACATCTCTAAGATGTACTTCAGAGCCCTGCTGCGGATTAGAATAAACTATGATATTCCTAAACTGTTCTTCAGTACTTAACCTGCTATTTGTAAAGACAGTATATTCAAAAACCTGGTTATTATATTGTGGGGGAGCGCCGATCGATCCAGCCGCTACCTGAAGGTTCTGTTCTGCAAGAGCATTTACAACGTCATTAGCAGTAAGATTTAATTGAGATAACTTGTCAGGTTCCAGCCATATACGCATGCTGAAATCATCAGCACGCGTAAAGATATCACCCACTCCCGGAACGCGCAGAAGGGCATCCTTTATAAAAATGTTTGTATAGTTATCGAGGAACTGTATACCATGGGTTTCATTGGGTGAATACATAGCGACAAGCAGCAAAATGCTTGCACTTCTTTTCCTTGTTGTTAAACCCAGACGTTTAACATCATCAGGAAGCTGTGGAGTAGCAATTCCAACTCTATTCTGAATATCAAGAGCTGCAATATCAGGATCTGTTCCGACATTAAGGTATACATTAATAGTGCTTCGTCCGTCACTTGTACTGTTGCTTTGCATATAAGCCATGCCAGGCGTACCATTTACCTGTGATTCAATTGGAGTTGTAACAGTTTGTTCTACAGTTAAAGCATCAGCCCCGTTGTACAATCCAGAAATCTGAACTGTGGGGGGCGAAATATCGGGATATTGGCTAACCGGTAAATTATATATTGATATAAGCCCGATTAATACAATAACGATAGAAATTACAATTGCTGTAAGTGGTCTTTTAATAAATATATTTGCAATCATTTTTATTCCAGCATATTGTTAATAACCCCCGGTACTGCCGGGCTTTGTTTTTTTCTCCGGAGGATTAAGAGCAATAAGGGAATTGTCTCTTAGTCTCTGGGTTCCCTGGGTTACAATAGTTTCGCCCGATTTGAGTCCTTCATTTACAATTACTTTATCATTTATCTGCCTACCCAAAAAGATTTTTTGCTGGTTAACTTTATTTCCATTAACAACAAAAACAAAATATTCACCCATTTGTTCTGTAACGGCTTTAAATGGAATAAGAATTGAGTTTGATGAATTTTTATTTAATACCCGAATATTACAGGTAAGCCCGGCACGAAGGATATAATTTGGATTAGGAAAAACCACCCTTGTTTTTATAGTACCGGTTTGCGGGTCAACTGCACGATCTATTAAATTAATAACTCCGAGTTTAGGGTAAACTGTTTTGTCAGGCAATACAAGAGTAAAAGTAGAATCGGACCTTGATGTTTTTTTCTGAAGTAATTCCATAAAATGGGGTATCAGTTTTTCATCTACTGAAAAATCAACAGCTATGGGGTCATCAGAAGAGATAGTATTTAATAGTGTTTGACCTGAACTTATTGCGGACCCGAGTTTAACCATTGAAATACCTATAGTACCACTGAATGGTGCATAAATAACAGAATTTCGCAAATTAGTTTCGACTACCTTTACATTATTCTCCGCAGCAGCTACCTGCATTTTTGCGGTCTGAAGATCAGCCTCAGAATGTTCGAGTACCTGCCTGGCTATTGCGTCATTTTTTGCCAGCTCATTATACCTATCGGCATCCTGCTGTGCCCTTGCTAAATTTGCTTTAGCGACATTTAGGTTTGCAATTGCCTGATCGTATGTACCCTTATATTGCTGTTGATCAATCCCATAGAGTTTCATTCCTCTTGACACATGTTGTCCATCTTTAAAATAGATATCAGTAAGATAACCGGATACTTCAGATCTTAAATCAACCTGATTAAGAGGAGTAACAGTTGCGGGATATTCATTATAATAAACTGCAGATTCCGGAACTATTTTATAAACTGAAACAGGTACAGGAGGTATTGTCATATGCTGAGCATTATTATTATTGCAAGCAAAATCAAATAAAGACGTGACAGATACAAACACGATTATATGAATATATTTTTTCATTTAATTCACCAGTTTTTTCAATATTGAATTGTTCCTAAAGCCCGCTGCAGATCAAGTTTGCTGCTTAGCAGCTGAAACAGGGCATTATTATAATTAGCCTGAGTTGTTCGTAAATCATTCTCCGCAGTAATAACTTCCAAATAAGTTTTTATACCAGATTTGTATTGTAACTGAATGGTATTATATACATCTTTTGCAAGTTTAAGGTTCTGTTTAAGAAGATTATAATTATTCAGACTACTTTTATATTCACCCAGAGCGGATATATACTCAGTATTTATTGAATCCCTTAGAGAAATAAGGTCATAATTATACCGTTTAAGTTCCAGACTCGCCTGCTCAATTTCCTGAATTCGTTTCCCTCCCTGAAAAATTGGAAATGAAAGCTGCAAGCCAATGTCAGAGTTTGGATAATTTAATTTATAAAGTTTCGCAAAATAATCATTCTGATAGTTGAAATTGTAGTTTGCAAATGCTGATAAAGAAGGAACAAAGCTTAGATCATTATAGCTCAGATTTGCCTGTTGTAATTGTATCTGAGATTGCAAGAGTTTATATTCAATCCTATTGTCAATGACTACAAACTGTGTAGTATCAATGAAGATTTCATTTTCCATTTTAGTAGTATCAAATTCAATATTAAGGTCGGCACCAGTAGGATATCCCATCTGCTGCTTAAGGAAGGCAAATCTATCTTTAAGCAGCTCCTGATTTTGTTTTAATTCGGCTTGAGCATTATTAAAAGCAATTGTTGCCCGCTGAAAATCAGTTTTATCAACGATACCACCTTTATATTGGTTGTAGGTATCTTTTACACTTTGTTGAAGTCTAATTATATCTTCATCCAGCAAGGCTATCTGTTCCTGAGTAAATAAAACAGAATAGAATGCCTTACTTACGAAAGTAACAACATCAATCTTACTGAATGCTGTTTTTTGTTTCATTAGTCCAGATAAAGTTTTAGAGGTACTAGCAGCAAGGAATACATCCCTGTCAAAGATAGTTTGTGTTAAGGAAAATTCAGCTCCCGAGGTATTAATCAAACCTACGCTAACGGGATTGCCCTGGAAAATAGTAACTGGAAGTTTATAGTTATGAGTGAAATTAAAATTAAAGTTAAGCTGAGGCAACCAGTCAGCTATTTTACTATTTATTTCGTGATCAATAATCTGTTCATCAAGCAGTGATTGCTGAATTACAGGCTGGTGATTAAGTGCATATTCGACACAATCTTTCAAAGTCCCTTTATTCAATAAGGAATCTACATTATTTTCTTGCTGAGAAAATAACTGCAGATTCGATAGGAAAATAAATACAAGAAATATTAAGTTTTTCATAAATAAGACTTCTTACTAAGGGATTGTAACTATTGAAAATATAAGAATTCAAATTAAGATTGTTGAATCTATTGAATTTTGATTTACATCAATTGGATTGAAAGGAGTGTGATTAAGGTGGGGAATGTTAACCGAGTTATTGTTTAACCGAAAAATACACAGTATCTGTAACAGCGGAACCAAAAACACCAATCCCATCCCCATCAATATGCATCTGTGGTTCATGAAAATTGCCATCTAATTCCATAACGTTTTGGGCAGTAATAAAATAATCGTAGAAATTCTTATCAGCCGCATAAATTATGACCCGATATCGGCCATAAAACCAAATTGTGAACCAATCTAATGCCATTGTAAAATCCTGAGTCCCGGGGGCTATATTAATCTGAAAAGCATAATTTTGTTTATACCGATCCAAGGCATGCGCAATTTTTTGTGTATCAGTTTCAGAATAATAATAATTATTATATATAAATGATCCGACTGAAGCATCCAAAGCAACAATTGAGAATATAGTTGCACTAGAGTTTCCAGAAGGTTTAAAACTAATATTTATTTTATTAACATCTCCGTTCGCATTAGTCTCTCTATAGGTCATAGATCCGAGATCTGGTTTGTCTGCCTTAAGACCGCTCAAAGGAACAACTGTTGTAGAACTTGCATGTAGATCCTGACCATCTATAATGGCCTGAACATCAATTTTATAAGATTTACCATAATCTATAATCAGATCATTCCCAGTATATTCAAATGAATAATTGATAGGATTATATGTTAATGTGTATACTTTATTATTTCCCAGGTCTATAATTTTGACTAATGCATTTTGAAGGATAATGGTAGAGGTATCGATGCTTTGAGTTAACGGAATATTACGGGTGATTTTAATATCCTTTACTTTTTGCCCACCAAAGATGTAGGCATTAATTACAATTTTGGGAGAATAAGATGCATCAGTTATATCAACATGCCCCTCTCCGCATCCCGACAAATAAAGTAGAGTATTTATTAAAACCAAAAGATAAGAGTACTTTTTCATAATAATATTTCGAGAATTAAAATTTAATATTGATGCCAAGACTTGGAACAATGGGCATCATATTATGATAAACAATATCCTGAACAATGCCTGTTGCAATTTTTGAGTCATAACTTATGAACCATGTATTTTTCCGATTGCCCACATTAAAAATCTGAAGGTACGGCGCCAAAGTCCAACCATCATATTTTTTTTCCCAGGACACACTTACGTCCATCCGGATATAAGCAGGTAAACGAGCTGAGTTAATGGATGAGGGATAAAGATTAACATTATATTTACTATTATCCCAATCCGGTAATGGATTTATAAAATAAGTATATCCAGGAATAGTGACCGGCTGACCTGAAGCGTATATAAAATTCATACCAAATGACCATTTGGAATTACTAACTAAACCAGATTTTCCAGAAAATTCATTTATAAAATCATTAATATTAAGGTTAGTCGTAAAATTTAGAGTATGAGTTCTATCCTGACGAGGTGAATAATAAAGATTATGATCCGTGCCATCAGTCTCAGTCCTCGTAAATGAATATGAATAGCCTATCCACCCTGTTAACGCACCCAAGTCTTTCCTCAGCAAAAATTCCATTCCCATAGCTTTACTATCCCCACGTAAATAAAGATTTTTGGTACTTGTAAATACGGGTTCCCCGTTACCATTATAATAATCAGGAACTATATCGGCAAGATAGTTTTGATTAAATGAATATATATCAAAATACCGTTTATAATAAAGTTCTATATCAAGTAAATAGATCGGATCAATTTTACGTTGATACCCAATTATAAAATGATTTGCAAATGAGCCTTGGGAATATTGATCTGCAGAAGTCCAAATACTAGTTAAAAACAATCTGGGTATCTGATTTAAATATTGATGATAGATTCCTGCAGAGAATTTCAAATTAGATAATTCACTTAACCTATACCTTATAGTGAACCGCGGATCCAGATTCTGATAGTTCTTATCACTCCTAAAGAAATCATACCTAAGTCCTAATTCGATTCCCAATGATTCAAGTGGATTATAGCTAGAGCTTAGAAAACCAGAATATTGGTTCCTGTACATAAAAATATCAACCAGACTGCCGGGCAAAATTTCATTTAGGGAACCGGAAAGAATTTTATTTTCAAAACCAAATTTTAGTTTAAGGTTGTAATTCAAACAATATTCAACATTACCTTTTAGTGTATAATCTAAAATTTTATTTATTTCGAGAAAATCCGCATCTGGAAAATTAAAATTTGAACGAAAACTGCTAACGGAAGCTCCAAAAGATGCATCTATATCAGGAGAAAAAACTTTTATCCAATTTAATCCAGCAGTTGTATTGCCCCAATCATATAGAAAACTGACTGAATTTGCCATTTTTTTATCGAATACATAATTTAGTCTATCCTTATCGTCAAAAAAGCTAAATGTTAATTTATCTTTCTCTCCAAGATCAAAATATGCTTTAAAATTTCCATCATAGAAGTAATAATCGGGAATTTCATTTACAACTTTAGCAAATGTTTGATCGATGAACGTCCTTCTAAAGGAACCTGAAAATGATCCAAAAGAACCTAAAGGAGCCTGGATAGTAGCAGCAGCAGAGATGAGATTAATATTTATTTCTCCCTTAAAATTATTTCTGTCCCCTTCATAATTTGTAACATTCAATACAGAAGAAAGACGACCGCCATATTCGGCTCCAAATCCTCCTTTAGAAAGTTCAACATTCTGTATTTCACTAGTATTAAATATAGAAAATAAACCGAATGCATGTTCTGGATTATAAACTTCAATGCCATCTAACAAATATAAATTTTGATCTGGTGTTCCACCTCTTACATACAATGATGAAGAAAAATCTGAAAGGGATTGAACACCCGGCATAGTTTGTAAAGTGCGAAACAAATCAGATGAAACCAACTGGGGGATATTATTTATCTGATCAGCGTTTAGAATAATGGTAGAGACAGGTTCCATAAACATTTTTTCGATTGTTAAAACAGAGTCATCTTTAATAACAACTTCCTGTTTTTCAACAATATCCTCCTCTAAGAATATTTTAATTATTGCATTATCTGCCTTTTTAACATTTATTAAATGACTTTGGTTTTTATATCCGACAAAGCTAACCTGTAAAATTTGCTCCCCCAAAGGGACATCCCAAATGGTAAAGAATCCCATTAAATTAGTTTTTGCACCTTTATGACTACCCTCGATATGAATATCAGCATCAGATAATACCTCACCCTGCAAATTATAAATATATCCATTAATGGTTGAACCGATACCCTTCTGAGGGAAAATGGATATTTGGGCCGTGACAATCACAAGAATAATGATAAATATTTCAGATTTAAGTATAACGTTCATATTTTAATTAATTATTCTAATAAAGGGCATAGTACTCCCCAGGATATCAACACAAAAGAGATTCAATTTAAATGCCGAAATTTATGTTTATTTATTGAGTTATTTCAATTAAAATGAGGGGGTTTTGTCCAATTTATTGAATTATAAGTCCAATAATTGAATTTTAGAGAAAAGACCAAAGTCACCTGGAAATTATAATGTAGAAAAATAATAATCCCAAGGAAATGATATTGAACAGTTAAGTTGACGTTCTAAATGTTAATCAGATCAATCTTTTTTTCCTTAACCATGGTTAATGCAATTTTTTCTGCAGTAATAGGCATTGATTTTATTCTAATTCCAAGCGCATCTTCTACAGCATTTGCTATCATCGGAGCGGCAGGAATCATTGTATGTTCACCCATTCCCCTTGCACCAGACGGACCATCAGGCTGCGGAGTTTCAATAATGATTGAAATTATTTCATCCGGGATATCCAAAGCAGTAGGTATCTTATAATCTGAAAAGCTTGCATTTAGAAGTTTTCCTTTTTCATCGAACCGCATGTCTTCATAAAGTACAGTGGCAATTCCCTGAAGAAGTCCTCCGGTAATTTGTCCTTTAATAAGATTAGGATTTAATGCCCTGCCGACATCAATTGCGAGAACAGCCTTAGGGATTCTCATTTTTCCAGTTTGTCTATCAACTTCAATTTTAACAGCACTGGCCCCTACGGTATAGTGGACATTAGGCTTCCCACCCTGACTTGTTTCGGGATCACTAAGAGCAGACGAAAATTCGGGCATGAACATTCCTCTACCGATTACAGGTCCACCTCTGAAGGTTCCATCTTCTTTCATAATACCGTTGATAATAAAATCCCTTAAAGGTAAAGAAAAGCCGGGTTCCTTTCTTGATTTAACACATTCATTTTCCAGATAGAGAGAAGTCCTATCTTTATCGAGAGCTCTTTCAATAAGATCGAATATTTGTTCACGGGCATCAATAGCAGCTCTTTCAACAGCTCTTCCACAACTCCAGGTAACATGGGAGGCTACGGTCTGCCATTCATACGGATTCCTATCAGTATCAGGAGTTTCGACCCTAATTTTATCCGGTGAAACAGATAAGACATCGGCAGCAATCTGGGCCATTACAGTTAATAATCCCTGCCCTATTTCCATACCTGAGATCATAATATTAAGGCTTGCATCTTCATTGAACTTAAGGAAAGCTGAAGAGGAGGCATTAGGGGGCATTGCCGGGGCCTTCCAAAATAGCGCAATTCCTTTACCAATTGCTTTATTAGGATCGTCAGAATATTCTTTCTTTCCCCATTCAATTGCCTCTGCTACCTTATCAATAGCTTCAATGAGACCATTGGGATTCATTTTTCCGCCATAATTAAGAATATCACCTTCCCTAATAGCATTCTTTCTTCTAAACTCAACCGGATCTATATTTAAATTTTTTGCGATCTCATTCATATGAGATTCAAGACCAAAAAGGAATTCAGAATAACCAAACCCACGATATGGACCACCCGGCGGGAGATTAGTATAAACGCAATAAGAATCAATTTTTACATTTGGAATGTTATAGGGACCGGAAGCAGAGAGTCCTGCCGCATTGACAACATTAGCGCCATATTCAACGTAAGCACCAGCATCCCAATAAAGGGTATTATCCATTGCAATAATACCTCCATCTTTATTAACTCCGACTTTAATTCTACAGGTCAAACCCTGGCGTTGATATGTATTATAAAATTCCTGTGCTCTTGTCCAAAGGACCTTGACTGGTCGTCCTTTTACAGTAGTAGCTAAAGCCGCACCAATTATTTCCATTGAAACGCCAGCTTTCCCACCGAAGCCACCTCCCACGAAAGGAGTAATTACTCTAACATCTTTATGGGTCAATCCAAGAGGTGCCAGAGCTTCAGCAAAAAGATGTCTTTGTGTATAAGGCGACTGAGATGCTGTCCAGACAGTGAGACGTTCTGAGTTATCGAACAGCCCAATTGTACCATGTACTTCAATTGCACAATGCGCATAACGTGGCACAGTATAAGTATCTTCAAAAACAAAATCAGCTTCTTTAAATGCCTTGTTGGTATCCCCTTTCCTAACTTTTCTTAAATGCGATATATTTGTTTCCGGTTTTGGAAAGAACCATGGAACATGCTGGTAATTTCCTAGTTCCGGGTGGATAAGAAAGGTATCATTCTTTAATGCGTCCTGGACATTTAAAACATTGGGTAATTCAGTATAGCTTACATTAACCAATTGTGCGGCTTTTTTAGCAGCATCTGGAGTTCTGGCAATAACCGCAGCTATCTGCTCACCAACAAACCGAACACGATCTTGTGCAAAAATATACCGATCATGCATATAAAGACCGAACCGAAAAGGAAATTCCTTACCCGTAACCACCTTTACGACACCAGGAAATTTTTCGGCTTCGGAAGTATCAATACTATTAATAATAGCATGAGCATATTTACTTTCAACAACTGCTGCAAAAAGGAGATCGGCACCAAAATCCAAATCGTCCACAAATTTAGCGGCGCCAGAAATTTTTACTTTACCGTCAATTCTAACAGTTGATTTACCGACATATTTAGACACTTCCATAAAATCTCCTTATACTAATTGGTAAGATCGATGATCGCATCAATAATAGGCGAATAGCCGGAGCACCTGCAGAGATTCCCAGCGATAGCTTCCTGAATTTCTTTTTTTTCGGGTTTAGAATTTCTTCCTAATAATTCGGTAGCAGAAAGGATGATACCTGGTGCACAGAATCCACATTGAAAAGAATTATTTTTTAGAAAAGATTCCTGAAGCGGGGTCAACCCATTACCCATCAAACCTTCAAGAGTAACAATTTCCTGATTATCGACCTCAATTGCCAAAACGAGACAACTTCGGACAGTTTTACCATTCAAAATTACAGTGCACGTACCGCAGTCACCTTTATTGCATCCGCATTTAGGGCTTTTTACTCCAAGTTTTTCCCTTAGTACCTCAAGGAGAATTTCATCCGGGGATACCTGAAGATTTACATTTTCACCATTCAAAATAAAATTTATTTCTTTATACATCATATTTTTCCTATAACAGGTTTTTACCATATTCGGGACCACTTCCATTTAAGCGGCTAACAGCCGCATTAAGTCCTCTCTCGAACATAATTTTGGCCATATGCATTCTATATTCTTTTGTAGCTCGAATATCGGTAATGGGACTAATTTCCTTTTCAATAAGTTTACATGCTTCTTCAATCAATGAAGTAGTAATAACTTTTCCATTTATAAGCTGTTCAATTTTTTTCGCTCTTACGGGAACGGGTGCTACTGATCCAAAGGAGACTTTGAAAATATAATTTTTAAGAGCAAGTATTATTAAATTAACCTGAGCAAGATCTTCTCCCTCATATCTACCGAGCTTAACGAAACAACTTCCATGTTTACCCGGAGAAGATATAGAAATTCCTATCACAATTTCTCCTTTTTCAATTGCTGTTTTGCGTGAACCAATAAACCATTTTTCTGCCGGAACGCTTCTTTCTCCTTTTGGACCAACAGTCATAATCAATGCATCGTAAGCTACAAGAAGAGGGCCGCTATCCATGCAAGGAACAGCAGAACATATATTGCCTACCAAGGTAGCTCTATTCCTAATTCCAAGTGAGGCAACAGTTCTGCTCAACTCTGATATAACAGGAAAATGTTCCTTTATAATTTTTGATTCTATTAACTCAGAAAAGGTAACACCAGCACCGATAAATAATGCATCATTTTTAAAGGATAACTGATGGAACTGTTCTATTCCTTTCAAATCAATTATCATATCCGGCTGAACCAAACCTTCCTTAATCATATCAATTAAATCGGTGCCCCCAGCAAGTATATAAGGATTTATAGATTTAGAAATAATATCCAAAGCTTCATTAAGAAGCTTTGGTTTTGCATAATCAAGTTGAATTTCAGACATAAAATTTTTCCTCCCTTGCGGGGTTAATTATTTTCCTGTTTTCGGCAACAAAGCAACTATTCTGCACATAGCTGACTCAAGTTCTATACCTTTAAGAGGGAAGCAGCCGATCCATGCTCTTTTATTGCTAAGCTTGTTAATATCCCCACCAAGGTTTTCCGCATGAACAATCTTTTTAGGGAAAAGTTTAATATGCATTACCTGATAATATTCATCCTGAGGGAAATAATCATCCCAAGATTTGACTTTATATTTAGCCATCAATTTTTCTTCAGCTTCTTTAAAACGAGCCGGATGCCATTGTCTAATAATAGTATTCATAGGATGATCTGCACTTCCGCAATCCACCCCTATCCATTTAATCTTCATGTCCATTGCCCATTTATGAAAACCAGGACCTGGTCCAGGATGTTTTACAAAGTACCGAACTTCATCTGATTGTTTCTGATCCCAAGCATAGCGGTTATAACCGGTATTTATTATAAGAATATCGCCTTTTTTAATTTCTGCTTTTTTCATCAGCATTTCAGGAGTATAAAGGTCATAATCCCCGACCTGATCAGAGATATCTACCACGACACCCGGTCCAACCCATTCTTTCATAGGAACATCACCTATTGATCTACCGCTGGCATGAAAGTGAATTTCCCCATCCATATGAGTACCGACATGATTACTAGTAGTAATGATCTGACCATTAGCGCCCTGCCCCATATGAGCTCCGGCGATTCTTTTAAAATATTGAATTCCCAACGGCATATAACTTGGCCAAGGAGGAGTATGAATTGATAATCTCTGGGTTAAATCATAGAGTTCGACATCATCCATCATTTTGAAAAATTCAGGTACCTTCATTTTATTTTTCCTTTAATAATTTAATTTTTTTAGTAAGACCTATCAGGGCATTTATAAATGGTTCAGATGGTGCACTTAAAACACCAGCTCCTATCTGTCCAATTCCTGCGTTTTTATGGGCCACTCCAGTATCGATAAAAGGAAGAACTGATTTTTCAACAACTTTTATTACATCAATTCCTGTAGGAGTACCACGGAAATTGAGATATGGAATTTTGTAAATATTATTTTCAGCTGCAGTAATTTCATACATCTTCATAGTATAATTAACCGCATCCTTAGTATTTCCTCCTACAAACTGCACAATTGCAGGGGAAGATGCAATAGCAAATCCACCTAAGCCATTTGTTTCAGTTATTGAGCTATCACCGATATCAGGATTTGCATCTTCTTTAGTATATCCCTGAAAATATAATGCATCAGGGACAGGCGAGGGACCAGTAAACCATTCATCTCCAGTGCCAGCAAGCTGCACTCCGAAATCCGTCCCATTCCTTGCCATAACAACAACTATGCTACTGTAATCAATATCTCTTGCGGGGTCAAGAGATACTTTAGAAACAGCCATCGACAGGTTGAGGAAGAAATGATCGTTGCGATTGATGAATTCAAGCACATCGATTGCGGTGTTTTTATCATCCACATATCTAACAATTGAGGGGGCCAGAATTCTATAAAGAAGAGAAGTGGCTGCCCTATTCCTATTATGAACCTCATCCCCCATATGCAAGGCCTGTGCAATAATATTCTTAAGATCGATCTTTCCAGATTTTTCAATAGTTGTTTTTAAGGCCGGGTAAAGGACATTTTCCATCCATTTTAATCTTTCAATGACATCAGGGCTGAATGCACCATATCTAAGTACTTTACCCAAGCCTTCATTCATGGTGCCATATGCCTTATTACCGAATGCTTCATTTTCAAGTATAAATACCGGCATTGATGGAGATACAATTCCAGCCATAGGACCAACTGTTGAATGTTCATGACATGGGGAAAATTCGATTTTCCCAGATGCCGCAATTTTATCTGCTTCCTTTGTGTTTGAAGCAATACCTTCATAAATCAAAGCACCGATAACTGCTCCTTTCATCGGTCCGCACATTTTATTCCATGTTACGGGAGGACCAGCATGAAGAAGCAGATTTTTTTTCATTCCCGGGATTACATCAAGGGCTTTACCCATTCCAACAAGAAATGGTTTCGAATTCAGAATCCTGGTTACTGCTTCCTTATTTGCAAGTTCAATTTTATCTTTATTTTCATTTATTACCTGAAAAACTTTGCTATCACTAAAGATTGGAGGTTTCCAATCAACCTGGACAGATTTAACCTTTAATCCGTCAAGAGTTTCCTTGAAAGATTTCATTCCAAAATTTATTACGTTCAATTCATTTTCGAATAACTGATTCATTTATTTACTCCCTTTTCCAATTACTACTGAAATTGCCAATCTACTTGAGGCTGCATTTGAATTCATAACAATAGCACCTTCAGATTTAAGGGCTGTGACAACAGAAGTTCTATTCTGAGGATCTTTATCGGTTCCGGTTACCGAACAAATAATAGGCAGATAATATTTACGCGCCAAAGTAATTTCTTTAACTTTCCTTATTGTTGGAATAACTTCGGCGATAGGATCCATATTTGAACCATAGCCCAGAACAATATCCAAAAGGATTACCGCAGTTTCTGTATCCCGGGCTTCTTCAATTATTCTTTTACACCTAGTAGAATAATCGATCATAGGATGAGGTTTTCCTACAGTAAATTCATCATCACCAAGATCAATGATTGTATTTTTTTCACTCACATTAGAGTCATTTAATTTTTTAGCATTCCCTACAGGAGTGTTAGAATAAACATCCGTCAATAATTCATTACAGATAAGCTGTGTCTCATCACAGAATGTTCCACCACTGAATAGAGCCCTTAAATATTTTTGTTCAGAAGATAATTTGGAAGATTCTTTTTTTGCTAATTCTTTTATATATGAACTTTGTTGATTAATGATTTCCCTGACAGAAGATGCAGGTTGATTCTGTGCAAGGGCAACAGCAAGGAAAGCAGCTTCCTCAAGGGTGGCACAGGCATGAATTTTAGTCCCAAACAATAATTCAGGAGAAGATCCTAAAAAAACACTTACGACAGGTTTATTTATTTTTGTTACTTCAAATTTAATTTTTTCTATAACTTCTTTAGCTGGCGGTTTAGATACTAATAGAATTACATCAGTATTTTTATCATCTGCAAGGGCTCTTAAGCCCTGGATGAACATTATTCCCCCAACTTCCTTTTTAACATCACGCCCGCCAGTTCCGATGGCTTGCGATACTCCACATCCTGCATTAGAGATAAGACAACTGACTTCCTGAAGTCCGGTACCTGATGCACCAACAATACCAATATTTCCACGGTTAACTACATTTGCAAAAGCGAGAGGGGTCCCATTTATGATAGCAGTACCACAATCGGGTCCCATGACAAACAAACCTTTTTTATTGGCAAAAGTTTTCAATTCAATCTCTTTATCGAGGGGGACATTGTCTGAGAAAAGCATAACATTCAAACCCATCTGCAAAGATTTCATTGCAACGTCAGCGGCATATCTTCCGGCAATTGAAATCATCGATAGATTAGCTCCTGGAAGAGCGCTTACTGCTCCTTCAAGACTTGAAGGATTGAGGTTTTTATCTTCCGACATATCCTTATTGGGTTGGAGAAGCTTCTCAGCTGATTTTAATAAGGAAGCTACATCCGCATTTTCTTCAGTTTTAAAGACTACAAGCAAATCCATTTCTCCAGCATCTTTAAATTCATGGATTAGTAATCCTGACGATTTTAAGACAGAGATATTTTCTTTTGTTCCCATTAAAACAGCAGAATCAACAATCTCCTTTAAACCTGAAAGCTGTTTTGCAACAAGCATAATTGAAACAGAATCAAAATATTGTCCCTTTTTAATAAATCCAGTAATTTTCATAATAAAAACCTTTTCATACCTATTAAAAAACCGACTAACTGATCAGCACCAGATGTCTCTCCAATTAAAAGAACGGATTCCGTTTTATTTAAAACATCATTTTCGTCTGAATAAAGAACCGCATTAATCAATTCACGGAATTTATAAAACAATAGCCCTTGAGAAGCACACAGCAGAAATGCATTAGTAAATAAATTTGAACCTACTGCTTCCTGCAAAACAAGTTTAATTGTATCCTGCATATCTGAAGAACTGATTTTCCCGATAAGGGATAAGGCAATTAAAATACCGGAATTAAAATCGTCACCGGAAGGAGTAAGACCTGGTCCCAGACCCCTAATCATTCTGATGCCCGAAAGTATATTTCCGAACAGAATTTCATGAACCCCCATATCAATTCTTTTAACGTATTCAGACTCGAAGGTTGAACTAAATTTTGTTTTTCTCTCAGAATCCAAAAGGAAGGCCAAGCTAAGCGGGGATGTTGATTTTCTGATTAAATTTTCAAGAAACAAAAGATTTTTATTGAAGTTATTATAATCAAATTCCAACAGATATATTATCGGGTCATATAGCTTTCTAACTTCGAAATCTAATTTAGTATCATTAAGAAAAAGAACTCTGTTCTCAATAACAAGGGAATTGACCGACATCGGCGCAATTCCCTTAATAACAATATTTAATGGTCCCGGACCTACACTTTCATTAACAACAAACACGAATGCGCCCCCGGAAATAAAGTTTACAGCTGAATTAAATTTCGAATGCAATTTATAATTACCACTGTATAATCGATTTCCGTAGCTTACCAGTTCTATCATATCTTAGAAAATATAGGTTTGATCATGCTTTGGGAGGATCCTTAGGAGCCAGGATAGCTGCTTTAGCTTTTGCAAGCAGATCTGCCGGTACAGGACGTGTGCCTAAAACTAAAGTACTTTTAACGTTATCATATAATTCTTTGGTTAATGCCCATGACTGACATCCGCCTAATTCGTGAGGAATGTGGAATCTCTTAACAAGTTTATACTCTTCCATCCATCTTCTGAATCCAATAGGAGACTCAGCAACTACCAATACTTCTTTCTGGTTTAGAAAATCAAAATGGTATTCCATTTTAGTTGCAAAAGAAAGTGCGCCAATTCTTAAACCGCGTTTTAGAGTAAAAGTGTGGTATGAAGTACCAACTTCAGGATTTACAATTCTTCCGTTAACTATGGAAGCAAGTTCACCATCAATCTGTCCAACTATAACATACTCATCCTGAACCCGATAAGTTAAATATCCAAGAAGTTCAGCATATAAGCGGGAAGCAACTATATTATAAAAATCTCTATCAAGATGAATCAAAGGCTCAACATGAGGTAAAAGTGAAGGTATTTCTTCCCTTCCTATCTGGCGCATAACCATTTTCTGACCATCTTTAAGAGTAATTACTTTTGAAGGAAATTGCGGCATTGGTGTATCAACGGGACGCAAGATTTTTTCCATATCATCTATCATTTAGGGTCTCCTAATAATTTATAAGTTATTGTAATAATGTTTAAAATTGTGAGGTTTAAAATAGATAATTTTTAATAAATAATAACGAAAAAATATCCCCGTTTTAAGTAAAAAACGGCTTTATTTTTTAAGGATATTATCATTTTGTTTGGATTTTTTAAAAAACCATCTAAGCAGACTGAATTTTTTATAATAAAGGAATGAGTGGAGAATCTCTGCAATTTCAGGTGTTCTCAGATAGCCATATGATGAATGAGAATTCCTTAACCCATTAATAGTGAAATTATTTTGTACAAGCTTATCTTTTATATTCACACTTTTAGAGTTACAGACATATATTTCAGCAAGAAGATGGTTCAGTGCGACCTGGTCATCGAGATCAGACAGATTATACCAGTTCCTTCGAATATTTTCAGGAACCTTTAATTTATTGCCCGAATTATTTTTTTGATGTTCTAAAATTTTTTGGAGCACATATTTTTGTCCAAGCGGGGAGCCAATAGAAACCATAGTATCTATTTTCAAATCAGGTGAATAATCCGTTAAAGCATCATAGGTGATAATTGATCCCATTGAATGACATATTAATAATATTTTTTTGTTCCAGTGTCTTTTAAGTGTTTCAATTAACCGCTCAATGATAGCCTGCTTTGCAAGTTGCTTTAACCCATTCCGGTAAATATAGAAAGGTGAGTAATAGTTTTCGAGGTCCCTCATATTCAAGTGAATAAATAAATCTGTTAATGAAGGATATTTCAGGGACAATACTTCATTTACTACAATCTTTCCATAAAATTTTTCGATATATTCTTTTGCTTTTATCCGCAACCCGGATGATTCAACGGAATTTAAAATATGTTCAGAGTGATATTTATCCTTTAAATATAAGGGACTATTTTTATTTACCTCATCCGGATTAAGTGGGACTGGATGAAAAATATCAGCCCAATATACCAGATCAAATTCAAAATTGGTGTCATAGTAATTATATTTTTTTAATCCCTCAAGAATACTTTTTTTCCACCAATCTGTAAGAATTGTTTTGGGGGGTTTATTCCCGAGTCCATGTATCCCGATAATTATTTTCGACATATACTAATATAGTCATTCCACTATCTAATTTTGATTTTTACCTTATACATCCTTTCAACAAATGGTTTGAACTGAGAACAATGATATGTATACAGGAATGGAATTAGAAGGTTTACAATTTTTATCGTTGCTATTAATTATAATTAATACTAATATATATCGGAACTGATTTAATTAATTTCC
>JARLHD010000286.1 GCA_031292435.1 Ignavibacteriaceae bacterium | reverse complement strand
GTATCCTGCTGGTTGTCTGCCGGAGATTCCGCCAGGAGGAATGCTTCGGGCTTAAGGTTCTTTAAACGTTTGCGCATTGTTTGCCAGAAAGTATTGTTACGTTCTTCAATACCCCAGGCAACATCGCAACGGTAGCCATCGATATCAAATTCCCTAATCCAATATTCGGCAACATTAAAAAGATAGTCTTCGAGTTCAGAATTATTAACATTCAAATTCGGGAGATCGGTCCAATCGTAGTAATAATTAAAGGAAGATACTCCGGGGATACCTGACCACATGTAATAATTGGCGAAAGGAGAAGATGCTTTTAAATTGAGGACATTCTGAAAGAAAGGATGGGCGGTCCAGGTATGATTTATAACCAGGTCGAGTAAAACTTTAATTCCTTTTTGGTGAGCTGCCTGAACGATCTGACGAAGATCATCTTCAGTCCCAAGTGCTGGATTTATCTTATAATAATTTTTAACTGCATATCCATTATAGTTGCCATCGAAAATAGGCGTCATCCAAATAGCATTTATGCCAAGGTCAGCAAGGTAATTAATTTTTTCGAGGACACCTTTAAGGCCAACCTGATTTTGTCCATAAACAGGAGTGTAGGTTTCATATAAACGCATTTTATCGACCCAGTCGGGATGTTCGCTTAAAGTTTCAATATGAAGAGAATCGGTAGAAGCTTTAATAATAGATCCCGCTACATTATATCTTCCCCGGCTATCAGTTACCCTGACCTTAAATATATACTCACCAGAGATGCCAGGTATATTGAGAGAGATGTTTTGTGAATTTACATTTCCGAGATTGACCTGGGCAGGATTACCCGCATCCTGATACCACAAATAAGATGATAATGCATATCCACCGGGCGAGGAAACATTTGCTGTGAGTGAGGCAGACCTTCCGATTATAGAACCCGACAAACTTATAACTGGCTGGTTATCAGGGACATAAACCAGGACCTGAGATTTTGTTTTGGAACCGAATGCAGAATTAATGGTAACGTTTACAATGTTTGAATCTTCCTTTAGGATGACAGGGTAAGAAAAATTACCCGCAGCATCGGGCATCGTAATATAATCAATACCGTTAAAGTTTATTACGATACCTGAAACCTGGCTTGTCAATATATTACCATAGACAAGAATATTCGGCTTTTTATAAATCATATCTTCAGTAAGGAGGTTGAACTTTGGGTCCGATTCAACATTGATCTTTGTAGTTTTACTACTAAATGCCGATCCAATATTTATTCCAACTAATATAGTATTCGAAGCTATTATTACCTGGTTACCCGAGAGAGTGTAATCAAAAGTCTTATTTGTTGAGTCATAATTAGCGGAGGAAACAGAAAGAGTATTCCCATTTATTTTTAGAGAAATAACGGGAGTAACGAGGTTAGGGTTATTATATGCAAAGATTGCTTTAATATGAGGAAGAGTAGTTTGAGTTACAGAATTAGTATCAAATGGCAACAAATAGGTAATCATCGGATCTGAAACTACAATCTGTGAATTCTGATATTGTGAACCATCATAAACCGGGTTATCAGGATCAGGATAATAGATCCCATCGACAACAAATTTATATTGATAAATACCGGGCGCAAGATTTACTGTTTTATAGTATAGGCTATCTGTATTATTAAAAGTCATTAAGTAATTAGGATCAGTGATTGACCAGTTTTCAAAGGAACCGGCAATCCTAACTGTGCTGAAGTTCTGTACCTGAGGTTTATAATGAAAGGTAACGGATACTATTTGAGAAAATAATTGAGCCGAAAGGAAGAGAACAAGTAAGCAAGTCTTCATCAGGATATAAGTCTAATAATTTTATTAAATTTACAGGAATAAATTACGCAGAATATACTTAATTAATATTGATTTTGATGATGGAAAAAATAATCCCATTGGTAATGTGCTTTTATTTACTTTTATCCTCCTTATTGCCTGCCCAGGACCAAAAAAATATTCCCCGGGTGCCAGGCTGGGCTAAGGATGCTATCTGGTACCAGATATTCCCGGAAAGATTTGCGAATGGAGACAGTAAAAATGATCCGACCCCTCATGATATGGAAGGTGCATGGCCTTATAAAATACCGAACGGATGGCATATAACTCCCTGGACATCGGACTGGTATAAGCTACAACCATGGGAAAAGCAGGACGGGCAGGATTTTTACTGGAATGCTGGAACACGAAGATACGGTGGAGACATACAGGGAATATTGGATCATCTTAATTACTTACAAAAACTGGGAATTACAGCTATTTATCTGACTCCAATATTTGAATCACCATCACTTCACAAATATGATACACGAATGTATCATCATGTAGATAATAATTTTGGTCCGAGCCCCAGAGAAGACGAAAAGATTTGGTCAAGTGAGAACCCTGCGGACCCCACAACCTGGAAATGGACAACTGCGGATAAGTTATTTTTGAAACTGATAAAGGAAGTCCATAAGCGAGGAATGAAAATAATATTAGACGGAGTATTCAACCATGTAGGAACAACTTTCTGGGCTTTTCAGGAGGTGGTTATCAAAGAAAAGAATTCTGAATTTAAGAACTGGTTTAAGATAAAATCATGGGACAATCCGGCTACCCCGGAAAATGAATTTGAATATGAAGGTTGGATGGGAGTAAAGGATCTGCCTGAAATCCGGAAGGATTCAACAACAGGTCTTGAGCAAGGGTTTGCGAATCATATTCATTCAATTATAAAAAGGTGGATGGATCCAAACGGTGATGGGAACCCTTCTGACGGAATTGACGGATGGAGGTTAGATGTGGCTGACAGGATCGACATAGTTTTCTGGAGAGAGTTCAGAAAATGGGTAAAGGAGATAAACCCGGAGGCTTATATTACAGGAGAAATATTGTGGCAGGACTGGCAATCAAACCAGATGTTTAATGCAGCGCCATGGTTACAAGGAGATGCTTTTGACGGGGTAATGAATTACAGGTTTGCACAGGCTATTAAGAAATATGTTGCAGATATTGACAGCCAGATTACATCCGGGGCATTTGCGGATAGTATTGAAATAATAAAGAGAGAATATCCGAAGGATAATTTTTATGCAGTGCAGAACCTCCTTGACAGCCATGATGTCGACAGGATAAGTTCACAGATAGTGAATCCTGATAATTGGTATGACCATGAGGCAAACCCTTCACAGAATAAAGCGTATAAAATAAGGAAGCCTAACAGAATCGAATTATTGAAACAAAAGCTGGCAGCGGGAATTCAGATGACTATGCCGGGAGCCCCGATGATTTATTACGGAGATGAGGGAGGAATGTGGGGTGGAGATGATCCTGACTGCCGAAAACCTATGGTATGGAGCGGAATAAAATATGATACCGAGACTGCAGATCCATTGGGCAGGGAGCGCAAACCTGATCCGGTATCATTTAACAATGATCTTTTTAATTGGTACAAAAACCTAATAACAATTAGAAAGGAGAATAAAGTTTTATCAGAAGGGGATTTAAATTTCTTTTATAAAAACGACGGGAGCAAGATACTGGGATACAGAAGAACATTAGACAATAAATCAATTTTTATAATATTAAATAATGATAATACAAAGAAATCAATCGAAATGAAATTAGAGGTCCTTGTTAAAAGTGGAAATACATTAACTAATCTAATTGACAATTCAAGACTATCAGGAAAGGATAATAATTATAAAATTGATCTCAAGCCATACCAGATAATGATATTAAAATGAAAAAAAACAGAAACCAACAAGTTAAAGTTAAGCCGACTTTATCAACAAGAAAAATATTCTATTTCGTTTTAATCTTAATCCCTGTCATATTTTTTGTCCTTTTAGAAACAGGATTAAG
>JARLHD010000285.1 GCA_031292435.1 Ignavibacteriaceae bacterium | reverse complement strand
TTTCAGGGGAGGAGTTTCCATTTATTCTAATTAAAGGATTTATTGCGGGGGGAATAACCGGCTGCCATTCAATTTTTTTATTTAAGAAAGTGCACAGAGCATTATAGAGAATAACGGTTCCGTTAATTTTGCCTTCATAAGAATATCCGGCGATATGCGGCGTACCGAACCTAATTTTCAGAAGGAGGTTCATGTTAATAAGGGGTTCATTTTCCCAAACATCGAGCACAGAAGTGAACTTCTTTTTAGAGATAAGCATTTCCAAAGAATCGTTATCAACGACCGGTCCTCTTGAGGCATTTATAATAATTGCCCCATCTTTCAGGGAATTTAACTTATTATGATCAAAGAGATGGGATGTCCGGTCTTCCCCCTCCATATTTAAGGGGACGTGAAAGGTAATTATATCGACATTCATTAATTCATCAAGGTCAAGGAAACGTTTATCACCAGTTTGTCTTTTGAGAGGAGGATCATTCTGCAGGACATTCATTCCAAGGGCGCCGGCTAAACGTACAATCCTGCTTCCGATATTACCAGCGCCGACAACACCGATAGACTTCCCTTTTAATTCAAAATTTTGTTCGATGGATAAATTAAGCAATGCAGTGAAAACATATTCGGCAACGGCATCAGAATTACAGCCACGGGCATCGGAGAAGAAAATTTCTTTTTCAGAGAGGTAATTGGTATCGACATGGTCGATGCCGATAGTGGCGGTGCCGACAAATTTTACATTGGTTCCTTCAAGGAGATTTTTATTTACATCAGTAATGGACCGGACGAGAAGAACGTCAGCATCTTTCAAAATATTGTTTGAAATATCGCGACCGCCATACAGAAAGACATCACCCAAACCGGAAAATGCTTCCTGAACAAGAGTTATATTTTCGTCGGCAATAATTTTCATAAGAAGTTATAATCATTTAATGTTCAAAGATAAGGACTCCCCGGCTTTATTAAAAGATAATCTTAACAGATTCGTGGCTATCCAGTTTTTGATATATCAGATCCCTAACAACTTCATTGGGTACAGTAAGAGTCAAATTAAGACTGTAGTAATTCCCTTTTTTACTAATATTAGAGGGAGTAACGTCATATTTCAGTCCAGAAACAGCCATATCGATAGCTTCGAGCATTTTTTCGATATTGTTTCCGATAATTTTATATGACCATTCGCAGGGATAGGTAATTTCAGGTTTTTTGCTTGAATCCAAAATCATTAATATTCCATATTAAATAAAACGAATATATATATAATTTAATTTATGGAATAAAGGTTATTTATAAGATAAATAGCAGATCACGATATGGAATGAATTTTTGCACTAAAATAGTTTAATATTTATACGGCAAAAAAGTGGTTTTTGTGAGCTAAATAGTAGAGGGGTATTTGTTTGTTGGTTATGATAATGATTATTGAGGGATGTGGCAAAAAATCGAGTTTTAGACAATAAATAGTAGGGGGAACTTGTTTGAGCTGCTAATATGGAAAGGGTATTTTCTGGTTAACCAGAATGGTAAATTTTACTAATTGAGAGATACAACTGACGAGAGGGGAGGGGAGCCGGGGGTAAAATAGCAAACCAGATCAAATATTACAGTAATTCAAGTTGCTCTCAGGTTGCTCTCACCTTGCTCTCAAGTAGCTCTTTTGCATAGGAAAGGGTAGTGTATGGAGTATTAGCATTGGGGGAAAAGGAGGGAAAGATAGAATTGGGATATCCAAGGTCGATTCTTGGTTTATGGAAGGGAGTTAAGGAATATATGATTAGAAAGGGGTAGGACTACTGAATCGAATGCCAGATAATTAAGAGGGCAAAATGGACTGAAATAAAGAGCTGGGTTAATAATAGAGGTGAGAGGAAATGATAAAACTAATAAATGGGATAATTTAGAATTGTTACGGTATATTTATATTTAAGAGAAAAAATATAATAAATATGAAGAATATAGATTTTGAAAAGTTAAAGAATGTGCTTCCAAAGAAACCAGGAATCCTGCGTAAGAAGGAATATTTTAATGCAGCGGTATTAATTCCATTGGTCCTATATAATGAAGAGTATTATTTCCTATTTGAGAAGAGGGGGGCAAAAATAAGGCAAGGGAGCGAGATTTGTTTTCCGGGAGGGGAATATGATCCTGATTCGGATAAATCCTTGTTAGAAACGGCGATAAGGGAAACAATAGAAGAACTGGGAATTAAGAGGGGGAAAATAAAAGTAATTGGGAAAGTAGATATACTTGTAGGGAACATGGGGGTGACAGTTGATCCTTTCCTTTCCGTAATTAAAATAAACAATATTGAAGAGTTGAAGCTTGATAGGGACGAAGTGGAGAAGATATTCCTGCTGCCAGTTTCATATTTTTATGAGACTCCCCCGGAAACATATTATTTGAAATTAGAGGTGCATCCTTATTATACAACTATGAATGGGGAGAAGATCGACCTGTTCCCTGCCAAGGAGCTTGACCTGCCGGAGAGATATCTTGCCCCATGGACTGCGGGAAAGCATAAGGTATATGCTTGGCGAACCAAGGAAGGGACAATATGGGGAATGACGGCTGCACTGATTTATGAGGTTATTAATAAAATTAAATTATCGGAGGAGGGATAATAAGAAAGGGGGTGAAAATAAATGGGAATTGAAGCACTTAAAGGCTAAAATCATATAAGATTACATTCGGTAAAGGAAAAACAATTTGAGGATTACAGAGGATATGCCTTAGAAGTTAAAACTGTGAAAGATGATATTCGGCAAAGGCTAAACAATTTGAAGGTTAGAGAGGAGATACGGTTGAGGTTTGCTAAACCCTTTAGAATAAAAACTACCGCGGCAGATATTATTAATGCTGAAGGTTAAGCGATGAGGTCACTGATATTATTCAGGACGGGATCGCCTGAAAGAAGCAATCTTTCCTTACTTTGATGGCCATTTGCAATCAGGATACATTTTATTCCCAATTCACCTGCCACATCATGATCGTGTAAAGTATCACCTATGAGAACTATTTTTTGCAACGGAACATTTATTTTTTTTATTAAATCTTTACCAATTTCCAATTTACTGGTTGCATAAATATGATCGAGACCGGTAATATATTTAAAATATTTGGTCAGTCCATGGTTATTGACCATTTCAATAAGGGTATGAAGGGAATAGGCAGAAAGAATGGACTGATCGATTCCAAGAGAGGAGATAAAATTGAGGACAGTCACAGTTTCTTCGAAAAGAATTGCATCCCCTTTTCTTCTTTCATATTCATCCATCCATAGTTTGCCGACAACTTCAAAAGAATAATCATTAAAATTGAAGCCTGCTGTTTCATAATATTTTTCTACAGGGAAATCGAAAATTCGTCTATAGTCAGCAAGTGAAAGAGTGTTCAGATTTTTACTTTTGAGGAGTTCATTGATAATGTTGAGGCTTAATTCAGTATCGTTAAGCAGGGTACCATTCCAATCCCAGATTATATGTTCAAAATTTTGTATCATGTTTAAAGTTTTAGGGAGATATATAACAAAGCAAATTTATTGTTCTAATTTAAATTCAGAATCAGAGAGACCGGTATTTAATTTAATACTTGTAACATCAAACTCCATTTCCTGCTGACCAAGTTTCTGCCTGATTTTGAAGGGGAAGTTGATCCCATCGACGGGGCGGAAATCGGAATAATAAGTTTCCTGCAAGAAAGTCCCCTGGGCACCCACAACGGGTTTAACATCCATTACTTTAAATCCGGTAGCAACGTCATAATAATGGATCCAATTCAGAGAGGAATTTTTCAGAAGGATTTTATAGGCAGGTTTACCCTGCACGGTATCGATTCCGAGGTAGGTAAGATGAATTACATTCGTATCGAGGTTCAATAATAGATTGAGGGTAGATTCATTTTTAAGTTTAGCCAGCTCAACACCGAGAATATCTTTTACCTGGTCATTTATTTTTACGTAACCCTTATCATTGCTAAATAAAATTGTTTGTTCTACTTCACCGGCATGGATTACCTGTTTAAATTTATCGGGTTGTTTCTGATAAATAGTCATATCCACATCGACCTTCTGGACATTTCCCTTCATTTGCGTGGTACGGTCTTCAATTTTACTGAGTTTTTCCCTTCCCCCAATTACCTCAATATATTTTTGAATGATTTGGTAGGCGTTTGGAGAATCCGCTGCTTTTGCATAGCGGATATTCAATAAAATAATAAGAAAAACAATTAATCCATTCTTCATAACATCTCTTTTTGAGTGACAGGGTTAAAATAGTAAATACTGAATATGAAAACCAATGAAATCAGATACATAAAATTATTCTTATTAAGCTAACATAATGCATACTTTAAAGTTAAGCCATTATTCCTATTTTTACAGATACAAATAATGGCGAATATGCAAAGAATCATCTTATATTTAATTCTGTTTACATTTATTGCTGCTGCTGAAGCGCAGCAATTTTCAGTTTCAGGGAAGGTATATGATAAGGGGACACATGATTTATTATATTTTGCAAATATAAGGGTATTGAACAGTTCATTAGGAACTACATCCAACCGAAACGGCAGCTATGAACTCAAGTTAAAAGGTGGGACACACAGATTAACGGTTTCATACATAGGATATATTTCGGACACGGTATCGCTTGATTTAGACAGGGACCTGCAGAATGTTAATTTTGAACTTACGCAGACCAAAGTTGTTCTTGCGGAAATAGTAGTGCGTCCCGGAGAGAATCCTGCTATCCCTATTATAA
>JARLHD010000284.1 GCA_031292435.1 Ignavibacteriaceae bacterium | reverse complement strand
GTTTAATAAGGCTAATTAATTTTGGGGAATAAAATGTTAAAAGTGACATGTTATCTTTTATTATTTCAAGTAGTCTATTGGACATGTATTTATTTAAGTTATCGATAAACATTATAGATTCCTTTCTTTTTCTTGAGAAGCAGAAATACTTGCTCGACCTGTTTTAGATAAAGCTTTTTTCAATGCTTTTGCTTCTTCTGGATTTAAGAACTTATCAGTCTTAGCCTTACCAATCATTTTATTTACGAGATTCTCTCTGAATGGTTCAGATGTAAGTTTTTTAGTTAAATATTTTCCTAATATCGCTGGTGCTCCGAGTCCGAGACCCATGCCATACAATGCCCCTGGCAATCCTGCCAAACCAGCACCAGCTAAACTAGTCCCAACCATACCGAGCATAGTATTGACTCGTTTTCCTGTTTTTGGATTGACCATAACAGATAAAGGCTCAGTATTTTTACTAACTAATGTCGCATAATCTTCTAAAGTCTTTTTAAGATTAGGATTTTGTAATAAAACGTCTTTAGTTTGAGGACCTAATTGTTTAAACAAAGTTTTGAATGCATTTGGATCAAACGTTCCGCTTCGTGAAGCTCGCGAAAAATACGCCAATGGCACTAATGATTTTTTATCTTCTGGCAATTTCTCCATTAGTTTATTTAAAAGATTGCTTCTATCATTCACGCGAGAATTCGGTATAAATTGATTTATTAATGTATCAATATCACCACCTTTCTTAGTAAATTGTGTGATTTTTTTATCTTCAAAAGGTAAATATTCTTCTTTATAGAATCGATTAGCTTCTTTATTTAATTCTTGTATATGCGGATTTCCGGATTTCTCTATTGAATAGTTAATGTCTTTTTCTAAAGCACGCTGTAAGTCTTTATAAATTTGCCCTTCAAATTTTCTTTTTTGATCAAATGCTTCATTGGCTTTATCGCCAAGTTTTCCACGAAAGAGGTTAGATGTTTTTAAATCTTTTTCTGGCCTTTTCTTGTTAAATGTTTGTACACCTGTTTCTTTGGCATAAATATTTAAATCATTCAAGAAGCTTGATGACATTTCGCGTCGAAGCTCAGGACTTTTATTTATTTCTTTTAACTTTTCTTTTGCAACATTACCTAAATTATGGCGTCCGATTTCTATACCGGCGGCATTAGCTTCTTTATTAAGAATATCATATCGTTGGTCTTTAGCTTTGCGCGTTTCATCATATGATTTTTTCAAAGCATCCTGTAGTAATAAAGATGCATCTTTTGGATTGTATCCCATCTCCATATCTTTAAGAATATTCTCACCTTTAGATGTTACTTGGCGACCTGTTTCTTGTAATTTTTCTGCCGCTCCAGTTCCCATAGTTTCAGCTAATATATTTTCCATGAGAGTTTTTAGCTTTGGACTTTCGAGAACTTCTCCAAGTTGAGTATTTGTTCCTTTTGTTATCTCTAGATTTTTCACTAATTCTTCAGGGCTAAGATTCCCACGAAGCATATTTGATGGCTTAAGCTTCGATAATTGATTTTTTGCGCCTTTAGCAAGTCTGGGACCAAGTTCACCAATTATGGCAGCTTGCAATGGGTCTTCATTCTGGCCAACAGCATAAGTCGCCAAACCTTTGGTAGCACCTAACTTGCCATACGGCCCCATGCCCGTGAGCGCTCGTATTAAAGCATCACCTTTCTGGGTTTCACCGAGTCCAAGCAATGCATTTTCATCCATGGCTTTGAGTTCAGGGATTCTAGCCAAACCTTGGGCATAAGGAATCTCGCGAGATTTGGCATAACGACCGACATTGCCAGGAAGATTGATAGCCCCGCGAATACCTTGCTTTAATCCCACAGCAGCGTTCAGAGCCGCTCGCAATGGGTCAGTCGCAATTTGCTTGCCAGTGCCATAAGCTTCTCCTGGAAGCTCTTTCAGCATATCGAGGATAGCGCCGGGAAGGCCCATTAAACTTTCGGCAATATCTTCTTTGACACCTGAAAAGCCTTTTCGTTTAGGCTCTGATTCGCCTAATTCTTGCTCAACTGCTTCAAAATCAGCTATGGTTGGTTGATAAGTTTTTGAAGGGTTGTGCTTAGCCTCTTCGGTCGCAAGCTCTCTTTCAACGACTTCAAAATCTTCTAGTGTAGGTTGATAAGCCATTTATCCTCCCACCCTTGCTTTTAATGCGAGACGGTCTTCTCTACTAAGTCCTCTAATATAATTTCTAAATTGTTCTTGAGACATATGGCCTTCGCCATTCATGGTTTTTTCTCCTGTTATTACTCTTGATTTAGGAGATGATGCCTTATTTATACCTTGATTAAATGCTTTTATGCCTTCTTCTGTAATGTCAGCCACTTCGCGCTTGTAAATTTGATATATATTTGGACTTACTGCGGCTTGAATAATTTTTGAATCTGGGTCCTGCGATAACATTTGATTAATAGCACCACGATTTTTCACACCCAAGCCGGTCGCTTGAATGGCAGAAATAATGCCTTCTAATTGCCTGCCGGCAAGATATTTGCCGATTTTTTCTTCGTTTTTATCTTTTCCAAATAATTGAGCAACCTGAGCAATACTATATCCACCAAATTCACGAGCATAAGGAGCAATATTATTAGTTACCCGTGGTTGAATCGTCTTTAATTGATTTTGAGTTGCTGCGCGCTCTTGAGTTGCTGCAATATTAGTTTTTGCCGTAGGATATATAGCAGCCACATCGGGATTATTTGCGGCATTATTTTCTGCTATATTTTTCATAGCGCTATAATAATTAGGAGCGCCTGCACCAACTTCTCTTGCTAAATCTTCTCCGCGATATTCAGAAGGTAAAGCCATAATAGGACGCAATTTATTCTGACTTTCTCTGGTTTCATTAAGCGTCAATTTATTTTGTTGGTTAAGTAATATTTCACGCTCGAAATCTTTAGAAACTTTGCTATCGGCACCGAATGTATCTTGAATCAGTTTTAATTTAAATGCATCAGGTGAGCCCGAGAAAAATTTAGTTAATCGTTCGGCTGGACTTAGTTGAGACTCTGCTTGAGCTTCTCGTGCCATTTTTTCAGCTTGAGCTTGTTTCAAATAATTGCCGAACATCTCGGCTTCTTGCTCAGATTTAAAGCGTTGTGGTTCTTGGCGAAATTTTAAATTACTCATCATATTTTGAATCATTTGCTGATTTAGACCAGCTTCTGCTTGTTGTGGCGCATACTTAGCCTGAGTCCCCAGCAACTGCTTCTTAAGCTCTTCCATCTCTGCCTGACGTTTCATAGCCGCAGGAGCTTGGCTTTGCCTATAGCCTTCCATTAGCTTCTGAATCGGGTCGCTAATCCCAGGAGTGGGTGCAAATCCGCCGTGATAAGGTACGAATGCCATAAGAACTCCTTATAAGAACATCGCCAACATTTCAGGGCTTATGCCGCCACCAGCGTTGCCAGTTCCGCCAGAACCACCGCCACCACCGCCGCTAAATGCGCCACCCCCAAAGCCGCCTTGGCCAAAGCCAGTTAAACTCATAAGTCTATCAAAGAGCTTCTGTTGCTGTGTTTTCTGCTCGCGCGCACCAGAAATAGCATTTGTAGCTTCGGTTCCAAAAATATTAGCTAAGTCTGAGGCTTTGCCTGTACTGGCCTGATAACCCTTATTATAGAACTCACCTTGACCTGCGATGCCTTGGTTCTTGATTCCTAGGACGTTGTTGAGCCATTGTTGCATATCATCTGACATCAGACGTCCTTCAATGTCTACCTGATGACCTATATCATCAGGATTTCCCACATAACCACCCGCAGCCGCTGCATTTCTTGCGGTATTCAATCCTTGGTTGAGTTTGTACTGATAGCCCTCAGATGGTTTATAATTGCCCATAATCTTATTGATAACTTCTTCCGGATTAGAAGTATATTGTTTGAATATATCGGATAAGACTTTATAAGCTTCATCACCCTGACCAATATATTTGTTATAACCTTCACCGATGGCTTCTTTAGCTTGATTATAATAGGGTGTACCGGCTTCAGCAGGATTACTGCCCCCACCACCATGACCAAATAAGTCACTTACAAAATCTGTTGCGAAATCAAACATGCCCATATTATTTCCTTATGTGCTCGTAATAGTTTCTACAGTATTAGCAGCAACAACAACCTGTAGTTTTGCTAGATCTGTATTGAAATAAACTGTGCCTAAATCTGCTGTAGCTTTTAATGTTGTAATTTCAGCAGAAGTGAATGAAGGCATTATTATTCCATTGTTAAATTCATTTACAACATCATTTAAAGTTTGAAATGCCTGATCCATAAATAACTGAGCTTGGTTACTGAGCTTTCCAGTCTTGATATCGCTAAATATCATATCGTAATAATTCGGGAGAGTGGCTATTGTCATAGTACATGCTTCCATATTTTTCTACGATTAATGTCTGATACAGTCACTTGTTTTATTCCATAATCTTTAGCTATACTGATTTGGGTTTCACCATTTTCATGTCTTTTTCTAATATCTTTTATATCTTTTTCTGTTAATTTGGCGCCTCCATGACTACTACCTATACAGCTATTATTTCTTCCTTTATTGTTTCTATCCTGAGCATTTTCTAAATGTGTTCCTATCATTAAATGCTTCGGATTGACGCAAATTTTCACATCACAGCGGTGCATTATAATTTTCCCCTTAGGAATCTTTCCTTTGAAATATTCATAACTATATCTATGAGCTTTTGTATTTTTCTGATTTATATAAATTGCGCCATAACCACATGTTTGAATAGTTCCGATCCATATCCAGCATGCATTTTTATCTTTAGATATTTTTATATTTTTTAGAAATCTTTCTTCTGACGTACCATGAATATAATTAGGGTTCTCTAAATGATATTGCTTAGCCTTGCAAGACAATGAGCAAAATTTATTACCACCTCTTTTTATATTGGATATATATGCTTTAAATTCATTGTTACATTGTTGGCATTTTTGTATAATGGATTTATTCATTACTCTTTTCATACTATCCTCCTTATTAAAATGCCTATTATAACAACTAGATCAATGAAAGCGTACCTTGTTGACATACAAATCTTTGTAGTCCCAAGAATCTCAATTGCAAAATCATTTCATTGGCTTGGCCTAGGCGATTCCAGCGAATCTGATTACGAAAATCACCAGAAGGATTAATATTACGACGAACCCAGCTACTAAAGGACTGTCCGCCGTTCGTGCTGATCGCTAAATCAACCACTGGCCTAAATAGACTGGTTTGGCAGTATCCATCTTCTGCCAACATTAGAAACAAACCATCTTCTGTATAAATAAGTTCACCAATTTCCGTGACCAATTCGCCAAAGCATTCTGCAATATCAGCATCTATACCATAGAATTTATTTACACCTTGCTCTAACCAAAATGTAAATTGTTCAGCACGAAATCTAGAGGTATCAGTCTTTCTAACTGCTTTGCAATTTCTAATCCGCGGAATGATTTCACCTTGCGCATTTGGATCTAAACTATAATTATAGCTCACAAATTCCGTTCCGGTTTGATAAATAGCCGCATCATTTAATGAGACAAATATAAGTTTTTCATTAAAGTAAATGCTCTTTCGCGCAGGATGATAATTCATCTTCTCATCAGTCAAATCAAAGAATTTATCATTCGAGAAATCATATGCGAGCGTTAAATTGTCTTCGGGATTAAAGAATGTTAATTGATAAAACAAATGACCTTCCTGCTGATAAAAATCAGCAGTTGATTGCGCAGGGAATTGAATTGTTTTCATTAGATTATCAATTCCATCTGTTGATATTTTGCGAGTATTGGCACCGTCTGTTGCTAATATCACAGGAGAATTATTTTCGTTTATTCCTAGCCATGCTACGTATTGATCGCTAGATGCAATCGTAGAAGGGGAGGCGCACCCAAAATCGATATTGAATGATTGAACTTTTCGATATGATGTTGGTCCTTCAACTTGTGTCCAAACTTCTGTAATCGTTGTTCCGAATACTAATATGTTATTACCTTTGCCGGGCAAGCGTTGAAGAGCAATAGCATTATCTGGTTTCGATTGAATAGGATATTTATTAAGGAATGTAACACTATTTCCACTGCCTGTATAAACATACCATTGAAATGCATTTTTACTTGATAGAGAGGATGCAACAAGAAAGAAACTATTATGATAAATTACATATCCAGGCACTATAGGATTACTACCGTCTAATAATGTTTGCTTGGTAATTGTGTTGTTTGCTTCATTAAATATATAAAGATTTTGTCCATCACATATAGCAATCTGGCCTGCGAGATTTTCATCAATAGAAACCTCACCAAATGAAGTATCTAATGTCCCGACAGGAGAAATAGCGCCACCTTGATACATAATATAAACAGCCGCTGAAATCACAACCATTGCAAAATTACCACGCGCTGAGAAGAATATCCCGCGTCCTTCACCATTTGAAGCGAACTCAACAAGCTTTTGGAAACCTGGCGCAGATATTAACCAATCATCTGAGATGAACATGTTGTAAGTGCGCTCAACAGAAATCTTTGGGAAAATTCCAAACACGGAACTTCCAACCACGTTGATTGGTACTTCAATCGCCTTAGAAACTCCCATTAGACAGACTCTAATGTATTGAACTGATAATAATACTTATCAGTCTTTTGAAGCGATGGGGTTGGTTTTGAGCGCTCAGAAGCAATCGATACTGCCTCATCTTCTGCAACAGCGACAATTGCGTCTTCTTCTTGCGTAGTTAGAATGCAAGAAGCTAGCATGAGACTAGCGAGACATATTAGCATGGTTTTACAAATCATTAAAACCTCCTTGTTTTAAATATCTAACATATCTAAATGCAATACTACGGTCTAAATCTAACTTACCTAATACAAGATTACATGCATGACATATTAGACCACGGAATTTGTTAGTCTTATGGCAATGATCTAAAACTAATCGTTGTTTCATTTTAGTTCTTCCATCAATTCTTGTTTCCTCCAAATGACATAAACAACATTTATTATCTTGTTTAACAATCATTCTACTATAGTCTTCTAAAGTTATTCCTCTTAGATCGCAAATCTTTTTAAGACTGTATAAAGCTCCATATTTATTTTTTCTATCCTGATATTGTTTTTTATTTATATTATCCCATTTCTCAGGATTTTTTAACTTATCTTTTGCAACTCTTTCATTAATAATATTTCTATTATTCTTTTTAAAATCTCTTCCTCTTTTCTTGCAACATTCTTTACAAACACCATGTGTATACACCTGATCAATCGTCAATGGCCCATGTACATTGCAAACATAAGTTCCTTTTAATGCTGTCTCTTTTCTACATAATTTACAGCGATGATAAACCCCTTTCTCTTTAGTTGCCTGATCCGCAGTTAACGGGCCATGAACTGAACATATCTTAACAATTTGCATATAATTTCTCCATAAAAGGAAAAATTATATCTTTTTCTTAGGCCTAAGTCCACTACCTTATCAGTAAGGCATAAAACCACGGCCAAGATTTGCCCATTCGTAGCTCACCCCGGTTATTGGTTGTAACGTCGAACTCTTCTTCATACTCAAATCAATTACTTTAGATTTCTTATTAATGAATGCTTCATATTTCCCAAGCCCTTGTTGCACACCTTGTGGAACATCATATGAATATTCAAAACATATTCTTTGTGCTAATGCGAAGTGCAAATAAGTAGTATAAAACTCATCTAAAGTTAAACTTAAATCTTGCCCAAGAACTGCATCAGGCAGCCTGAAAACACCATGTATCTCCATAGCGAACGTTTGCGATGGATTGAAATATATATATAAATTAGCACCACCATATACGCGTTCAAAATACCAAACGAAAGGCAAACTATTAATATTAGTCGCACGATTCGAGCCGAAATATTGATTACGCTTTGTAAATTGCATCGAGTATCTGATGCTATTTAGAAAGAATGTCAATGTATCAACAGATATTAAATTAGCTATAAAATATATTTCTTGTCCAATGACCGCATTGAAATTATAGGTAGTTTCATACGGTATCATTGAATTATCTACAGTCTTTTCCGAGATAATATTATTAAGCCAAGTGAGGCCATCCGATAGTTGTTCACCCGTCACAGTTGCAAACTCTTTAGATACAACGCCAGAAGCATTGAACGCAGATGTTATCAACTGTGTCGTAGTGTAAACCATCGTGATGGCCTCCTCTCAGTTCATTATGAAAGTTGGTCGAAATAGCCTGTCACTAACAATGTTAGCGCATCACTACCACTCGAAACTTTATATTGAATTTCAGGTTTGCCGGAATTAACCCCGCATGGGATAACTACAGAACTAACCTGTGCAGCTGCGGCGCCAGAGCCAACGCGCACAATACCATTTGTGGCGCTAGAGCCATATGGTAAGAATTGCGCTAAGTTAGTCGCACTGTTTGCAGTGTAAGCCACATCAAATAAAACATTCAACGAAGCAATTGGTACGGCAGCAGTTAAGTCTACGTTAGCATATGTTGTAGATGTACCAGCAGATAATACACTGATACCAACATCATAATACATTTCACGTGAGCCACCTGCTCCATATTGCCAGAATTGCAATATATTCGATGAGCCATCTGTTAATGCATAACCAACTCGGCGATACATATCATAACCAAACGGCAAGCTAGGACCAGTCGTTGATAATGAAAATACGCCAGCAGGAGCATGATAACCGCTG
>JARLHD010000283.1 GCA_031292435.1 Ignavibacteriaceae bacterium | reverse complement strand
ATTTAATAATGCACCTGCAGTAATCAAGTAATTATTGAAAATTGATAACTTATTTACATCCTCAGTATTTCCAAATACTTTGATAAGAAGTGCAATAATGAGTAATACCATTCCAAACGGAACAAAAGGAAGGGCAATTTTAATATCTGCCATTAAATCAAGGTTTGTATTCAAAAAGATAAACAGTACGGCAAGGAAAAGCAGACCATCCCTTAAGACAACATAAGCCAACCACCAAAGATCGGCAGCTACCCTCAAAGTCATTCTAGAAAGAATCCTTTCAAAATAGGGCCTACCGATATGTAATAAAGCAGATATTATTGAGAATAGAATACCCAAATCCAAAATGGACTGAGCAGACCAAACTTCAAGAGCTTTGTAATTATTCATTAAATTACTTCATTAAAATCATTTTATTAGTGCTTATAAAATCATCATTATTTTCAATAGATTTGGCATGGAGAGTATAGAAATAAATTCCACTTGGCAGATCATTAGCATTTACATTTATGGATAGATTACCACCGGGCTGTACCTGATCTACCAGATCTCTTACTATTTTCCCAAGAGCATCATATAAAGTCAATCTGACATGACTATCAGATGCCAGTGTATAATTTATAGTAGTTGAAGGGTTAAAGGGATTCGGATAATTTTGTCCCAGAGAATAATTCTGAGGAGTAATATTTGATTCAATCGTAATTACTCTTGAATAATTGAAATGACCATCAAAGTCTACCTGCTTTAACCTATATGAATATTTACCCGGGAAAAGGAAAGACCTATCTAAAAAAGAATATTTTTTTGGTGAAGACGAATTACCTGCGCCAGGTATAGAACCGATATTTATCCATTCCTGATTATTAGTTTTTCTTTCTATATCAAAGCGGAAATTATTCAATTCAGTAGCTGTCTGCCAGTTTAATTTTGCAGTATTATTTTCCATAATAACATTGAAGGTTGTAATCTCAACCGGAAGTGGTGCTTTAAACAGTGTAAGTGTATCGATAAATGAATTTAAATTATTATAAACAGACATCTTCAAAGAAGTGGGAGTGAAATCAAAAATACCATAGCAGTAATCACTGACTGATTTAACAGTATAGGAAGCAGTTGCAGTGGGATATAAAGGTGCACCGGCAGAACCAATAACCACATAATCAATTCCGCTTACTTTGTTGTGCTGATAAAAATGATTATGTCCATTCAACACTAAATCTACTCCATAAGGAGTGAAGATATTAACTGACATAGCAATCATATTGGCATCTTCGGTATGTGATCCGCTGCCACCAGCGGTATAACCAGGAATATGACCGATAACAATTTTCCACCGCTTGGTTGTTGTACTTAAATCCGACAATGCAAAATTGTATTGAGCACTTCCGACAGCATAAGATTCCTGAGTATTAAGGAGCAGAAAATGAATATCACCATAATCAAAAGAATAATAATCTTCGATTCCAGAACCTGAGGCAGGAGCTTTTGAGAAGGCAATAGTATTAGTACTCCAAGTTTCGTGGTTCCCACAAGCCCAGAAAAATGGAATATAGGAAAGATTATTTAATTCATTAGTTCTAAAAAATTCGCTCTTAAAAGTTGTATAAGTTGAACCTGAACATACATCTCCGCCCTGAAGCAGAAACAACGGATTAGCGGCTTTTATAAGAGCAGAAATCTGATCATGGGGGCTTAGATTAGTGCGCATATCAGCTTCCCATGCAAACCTAAAACTACTGCCGGGAAGAGGGGCAGTCTGGAAATTATAATCAGCAGATGTTGATGTCAATTGAACGGCCTGATAATGATAAACAGTACCGGATGACAGTCCTGTCAACTTTATTTTATGAACATAAGTAACAGGAGAAGCAGCAGTAGTTGAATAGAGTTCATCGGTTGCTGTATTTCCGTAAGATGCTGTTAATCCATAACTTACAGTTACCGGATCTGTAGTTGAACATTCTACAAGCACATAAACGGAATTTGAGGTTACTCCCATTAGATATGGCTGCATTGAAATAGTGGCATGCAGATTAGCAATAAATAATAAAAAAATAAAGAGGTAAGCTTTTTTCATCAGGGATCTCCTATTCGTATATAAGGTGGTTTATCTTAATATGTGTGAAAAATATAGATAAATTTTTAATGGGTAAAACTAAATAGAACTTTGATTGTTTCCAAGATTATAATTGTTGGATTCCAATATTACTTTACACTTTTAAGAATCTTTGAAGGAAGGAATAAGATTTTTTTATTTTTGATTAACCAAAGGTTTTATAAGCGTACCGATCAGATCAATAGATTTCATCAATTTTTCATGGGGGACTTCGGCAGTATCCATTTGAAATGTGATTCTTGAAATGCCACCGAGAGCATCGGAATGGCGAAGGATTTTTTCAGCAATTTCTTCAGGATTACCTACGAGCAAAGCACCCTTAGGTCCTAACTGCGATTCGAAGTGACTTCTTGTCATAGGTGGCCATCCGCGTTCTTTCCCAATTTTTGTCATTGCTTCAGCATAACCCGGATAAAAATCATCCAAAGCTTCATTAGTAGTTTTTGCCACATAGCCGAGGGAGTGCATACCAACTTTCAATTGTTCACGTTTAAACCCTGCTTTTTTACCAGCTTGCCAATAGAGATCAACCAACGGTCGAAAGCGATGAGTTTCTCCACCAATTATTGCAACCATAAGAGGCAGTCCAAGCAAGCCGGCACGGATGAAAGATTCAGGTGTACCGCCAGTTCCAACCCATATAGGCAGCAACTCCTGTACTGGTCTTGGATAGACGGGGAGGTTGTTAAGAGGAGGGCGGAATTTACCTGACCACGTAACAAATTCGTTTTTCCGGATTTGGAGCAAGAGCTTAAGTTTTTCTGAATACAATTCATCATAATCCTCGAGGTTGTAACCAAACAGAGGAAAAGCTTCAATGAATGATCCACGCCCTGCAACCATTTCAGCCCGTCCATTTGAAATCAGATCGAGAGTTGCAAAGTTCTGGAAAACTCTTACAGGATCAGCGGCGCTAAGTACAGTAACAGCACTTGTAAGGCGGATTTGTTTAGTGCGGGCAGCGGCAGCGGCAAGAATAAGAGTAGGGGCAGAATCAAGAAAACCTTTGCGATGGTGCTCGCCGATTCCGAACACATCGAGTCCCGAGCGGTCTGCATATTCAATTCTATCGAGCAGCTGAGAGAGTGCATCCGCATCATTTATTTTTCTACTGGCATTGCCACTAAACATTGCGGCAAAACTATCAATTCCAATTTCCATAATATATATTTATTCCTGCAAGCTTTATAAGGAATAGAGGAGAAAATTGTTTATAGAAAAAAGTACCCAAGGAATAAAAAATTATCATATATATTTTAAAACTATTGCAACAGGACAGTTTACTCAAAACAAAAATGAATTTAATTAAATAATGATCCGGTTTAGCGGTTGAATCCGAATTACTTTGGATTTTTTAATTCAAGCATAATATTTTCTCCTTAAATTATTATACTTTATAATATTATTCCGATGGAAGGTATCAAATGATAAAGATCATATCTGAATTCCAACAGATAGCAATAAAAAATTTAAGCATTCATGATTTATTTGTGTGGAAGGTTAAATAGTTAAAGTTTTTTACTTTTACGAACACATTCCTTAATTCGCTGGATATGTCCTCTTCCGAGTCCTTTAACCTCGCAGCCAAGTTCAAAGTAACGACCTATGGCAGCATCATTAAGAATGCCAAAGCAATCAATAATTGCGGCTGGACGTCCGATATTTTTGATTAGCTGGTCTGGAATGAGTTTCATGTAAGCCTCATGGCGGACAGCAAGGACGACAGCGTCTGCATCGACAAGGACTTTTTTCAGATCATGTTGAACTGAAACACTTTTCAGTTTTTCCTGATTACGGAAGAAGCGGGCTTTACTTTGACCCGGAGCGGGGAAAGTATCCTGCTGTTCAAATTCCCACCAATGTTCAACATAAGGATCGTGAATATTTATTTCTGCGCCCATTTCGGAAAGTTTACGGATAAGGATTTCGGAACCGCTATAGCGAGTATCGCCAACATCTTCTCGATAAGAAGCACCAAGAACGACAACATTAGCAGCGGCGATCGGTTTACCCATATTACGGAGAGCATCGCGAGTAAGCTGTGCTGCATGTAGTCCGCGTGTATCATTTATATCAATAGCCATGGGAGTCATACGGAATATATCGTCATCGAAACCGAGGATATGTTTGTAGGCCCATATACCCAGTCCCCCATCTTTAGGTAAACAATAACCGCCACACCGGGTCCGGGAAAAATCATATTATTATGAGTTGGGCGCATTTTAATTGCATCAATTACTTTTATAAGGTCAACACCGTTGCGTTCCGAGAAGAGACTCCATTCATCGAGGAAGGCAAGAATGGTAGCGCGGTAGCTATTCTCAATAATCTTAGCAGTTTCGGATTCGATGGGACGGT
>JARLHD010000282.1 GCA_031292435.1 Ignavibacteriaceae bacterium | reverse complement strand
TCAGTATTTCATCAGCTATGTAATCAATGGGGAGTACCAGAAGAAGTCTTTCTGGAATAAAATCCAAAGAGATCAGTTCATTGCTGACACCAGAGATTCATTGAGGGGATAAACTCCAGGGAACGAGGGCTATTAATCTTTACAGGTTTATAGTCCTCTTCCTTTACCGACCTGTTCCCTACTCCTAATAAGCAATAACATTTATTTACACATCATTAATAAGACAGGCTATTACATGCAGATTAGAAAATCCCATTATGCCTGGAAGCATATGAAAACTATTGACTACAGGTTCCGAGATGTAGCAGAAGCTTACCCCGAATTGTCTTCCAACTTTCATAAGATTACTTCTCCCCAGGATATGTTTAATATGTTCAAACTAATGTTCTTGAATTTAGTCCAAGAGGTCTTCATTGTCTACTGGTTAAACAGTGCGAACAAGGTTATTGGATTCGATACAATATCCCAGGGTAACCTTAACAGTTCCATAGTCCATCCCAGAGAGGTTTTCCGTGGTGCGGTTGTTAGTTCATGTGCAAGTATAATATTGGCTCATAATCATCCTTCTGGAAATCCAGAACCTTCAGCAGAAGATATTTCTATCACTAAGAAAATCCATGAAGCAGGTAAACTACTGGACATCCCTGTCTTTGATCATATCATATTCGCTGGTGAAACATTTACCAGCTTTGTAGAGAAAAGACTAATCTAAATATTCACATATAATTATAAAGGTAAACATGAATCTCAATGAAGTACTTGAATCGAAGATCTATGTAAAAGAAAACGGATCAGTAAACTTTAAAACCCCTTTTCATTATATCCACCCTTTCCTGGAAGCCATCAAGTATGATGGTAATGGAGAGGATATAACTGTCAGAACACAAACAGAAGTAGTAAATGATAATGAAGGTGGAGGCAGAAATACTGCTTATGGTAGAATCAATATCGAAGCTAAGGTATTAGGTTCTGTCCCAGGATTCCAATCTGTAATAGGTATGGTATATGCTTTGGAACTCCAGAAACCTATTATTAAAATCTATACTGGACAGAATGCATCAGCTTGTACCAATCTAACAATATTTAATGCTGATGGAGTTTACGAACAATCATTGTTATCAGGTTATGGTACTGTTTACAACAAGGCTACCGAATACCTGAACAAGAAAGAAGCTGAAGCAGTTGAGTTCCAGGAGATCTATGATGATCTAACTAATTCTCTAATGAGTACGGAAGAATTAAATAGAGAAATTGGAAGAATATTAAGAGCAGCCCCCAAAACTCGCATCGGTTCTACCCCAGTCGTACAAGCCACTCAGAGGCTTGATGATAAGGAAAGTATCTACTATATCAAACCTGATTCTCAATGCTCTAAGATGACCTTATATGATGCTATAAGCCAATCCTTTACCAACAGTAAAGATATACTTGACAAGCCGACAAAGACAATTCAATTAAGCAAACTATTCAACATATTTAATAACTAAAGGAGGAACAATGTCTCAGTCAATACTGGTCATTGGAGAATCTGGAGGTGGCAAGTCCAGAAGTATATTCTCCCTGGACCATACTTCCACATTCCTAATCAATGTTATAGGGAAAGACTTGCCATTTAAGGGATTTAAGAGCAAGTACCAGCCCTACGATAAAACTACAAAGACAGGCAATACAGTTACTACCCATGATGCAATTCTAATCCAGAAATATCTTACCTCTGTCTCTGAAAAGATGCCACAGATAAAAACTATTGTCATAGATGATGCGCAATTTATAATGGCTTATGAATTCATGGCTAAAGCTAAAGAAAAGGGATATGACAAATATGTCAGTCTTGCTGAGAACTTCTTCAATGTAATTAAGGCTTCCCAGGGATTACGAGCCGATATAACAGTGATAATACTTTCTCATTCTGAGGATGTAATAGCCAATGGATCTACAAGGACTAAAATAAAGACAATCGGTAAGATGTTGGACGAGAAGATAACTCTCGAAGGGCTATTTACTATCGTTCTAATGGCAGATAAACGGAAGACCGATAAGAAGATCGATCATTTCTTTGTAACAAACAGTGATGGATCCTCTACTTGCAAGTCTCCAGAAGGTATGTTCCCTCTCGAAATCCCTAATGACCTGAATTCAATGCTCAGTCAGGTTAAGAAATATTACAATTCATAACAAACAACATTTAATAAATTAAATATAGGATAGATAACTATGGCTCTATCATTCGGTACTAACACAACATTTATGAAGAATGCCTTCATTGATGAATTTCTAATAGCTGATGTTAAAGACGTTTCAGGTATTACTAATAAATGGGGAAATACTCCCGACCTGGCTATTGAGATTGAGTACACAGGAAATAATGGAAAACCATTTAACCAGACAATAGGTGGCAATTTCAAAGTTGAGAATGACAAGATTGTTGGCTGGGGTAAAGCCTTCCCCTTACAGCTGCTAATTGAAAAATCTGTAATGTTCAGGACATTGAGACAACAGGACAAAGAAGATTTCTTGACTATGCTTGAACTCGGTAAGATACCTGCAATGTTCTTAAACTTCCTTAAAGGTAAGAGACTTAATAAGATCAGCTATGTTAAAGGGTTCAAGGAAGATGATCCTACCAAATTAGCCTACTCAACATTTAACCAGCTTGGATGGAGTAAAGAAGAACTGATCAGTTCATTCAAACGAGGACTAGCCAAAGGGTTCCCAAAGAACTATAACCCTGATGCAGTACCTGGACCAATCGACACAGAAACAGAGGGAGATGTTACATTCAATACCCCACCTGTGGATGATGATGTAATATAATTTATTACAAGGAGAGTGAAATACCTCTCCCCTACTCTTTCAATATCAATTAATAAACAGCACTATAAAACATCTGGAGTAATAATAAAATGATTGGGATACTTTACATTGATGGCTATTATTTTCTAGCTGAGAAACTCTCAGTTAGCGGACAATCAGCCTGGCTAGTAATGGAGTGTCCGTTAAATGGATTCCCCTGCTATAGTGATGCTGTATCTTATCGGAAGGATCAATATGGCATCGGATAAACAACAATTAAATAAAATAATTTATGCTGGAACCGTCTATGAGGTAAAATTCAAGGGTGAAAGAGTAATGCACCTTAGATCCCTTAAGAACAAGAAGTTCATAGTACATGTACCAGTTCATTCATCATTATTAGAAGAATATAAATCCAAGGAGGATGGGAATGAATACAAGTTTAGCTCAACTTAAAAGCCAGGAATATGAAATCATGCAAGGAATGGTAGATTGTATCTGGGATGAAGAATCTGGAGAGAATCTAACTCTGTCCAGCTTACAGGAACAGATACAGGCAAAGACAGAAGCCTTTATATCGGTAACAAAGAAAGATGGTTTATTCGATCAGGATATAGCCACTGTTAAGAAAGCAATTGATACTGCTAAATCATTCATCGAGAGGATTGAGAAGAAGAGAGAATACATCAAAGCAGTGATATTCGACTTGGCTATTAAGGCTCCAGAAGGGTTTCTTACCTTCTCTGATGGTGTGAGTAAGGAATATGTCAAACCACAGATGGGACAAAGAAGAAGTATCAAAGAGGATGCTGTAATTGAACCCGAATATAAATCCTTCACCCTACCGAAGTTCGACAATAAGGAAATGACTCTGTTAGGGAAGGCTATTAACAATTATAGGGATTCAGTCCAGAAAGATGAGCATGAAACATTCCATAATGTATTTATGAAGCATGGAGTAGAGGCAAATGAATCGTGTAATGTAACAGACCTACCAGAGAATCACTCAGCAATCCAGACCAAGTTAACACCAGGGTTTAAGATTGTAAAGAATAAACCGAAACCTGAATCAATTTAATTATTTCATAAGGCTGGGTAATACCAGCCTGTTAATAAAGGAGGAATATTTGAATAAAATTGAATGCCTATTTAAGGTTATCACTTCGAATACTAAGAATACCAGGTCATTCAGATTGATACTGTTATACTTATTCCACTTCTCAGTAATCCTCACCACATTCAATGGAATCAATATAAATTTCTATGTGGGAATTTATAAAATGGAGATCGGGTGCGGGTTTTATATTAATGAACAGTATTAAATATGAATCAATTGCAGTCAATACTGAACAGAAATAAAGTGAGTTAGTATCTAGCGATGCCTCAATATTTTCTTTATACTGAATAGATTGATATTAAAAATAATTACAATTACATTAACGTATCCTTTTAAATTATTAATTTTTTAGAAAAACAATATGAAAAAAGAATTTCCTGCTTTTTATAGGCCATCCGATGATGATTTTAAAGTATTGTGGGATAAAGCAATTTTTGTTTTAGATGCAAATGTGATTCTTAATTTGTATCGATATCCTACTGAGGTGAGTAATGAACTATTAACGATACTGGAAAATATTAAAACTCGTATTTGGATACCTTACCAAGTTGCCTTGGAATATCAAAGAAACAGAATGAGTGTAATTGCAGGTCAAAAGAAAAAATTTTCGGATATAAGGACTATGCTTAATAATATGAAAGCTAAATATACCGAAGAATATAATAAGCTTCCTTTTAAGAAAAGACATTCTCCAATTAATTTAGACATAATACTAAATGAGATTAATAAGGTGCTGGAAGATCATCATACTAAGATTTCTGAACTTGAAATGGATCAGCAATCCAAAAATGTTGACGATCCCATTCGGATAAAATTAGATCAAATATTTGAGAATAAAATCGGGACATCATATAATCAAACACAACTTGACGAAATATTTAAAGAGGGTGAAAAAAGATATTCATATTTAATGCCCCCAGGTTATATGGATATTGATAAGAGTACTGTGGATAAACCAGGGACATATTCTTTTAATGGTCTTATGTATAAAGGTATATATGGTGATCTAATATTATGGAAGCAAATCTTAGATTATGCCAAAGTAAATAAAATTGAGAATTTAATTTTCTTAACGGATGATGATAAGGAAGATTGGTGGCATAAAGGAGTTGGACCAAGGGTAGAACTTATTCAGGAAATTAAAACAACTACTACAGTAATAAATTTTCATATGTATAACTCAGAAAAATTCCTTGAGTATGCAAAAACGTATTTGAATGCTACTGTGAGTGATGAATCTATAAGTCAAGTTAGCATATTATCCAGAAAAGAGGTTACCTATTCTCTATCACCAACTTTCCTAGGAAAACAAGATGAAGCTCAATATGCAGTTATGAACTGGTTGAAAATGGAATATCCAGACAATCAACTCGAAACAAATGAATTATTCCAAGGTTATATCAGAACTGATCCAAAGAGTAATAAAATAATTGGATACAATGTTCTATACTCAAGTAGTTGTTTCGGAGAATTATATAAATTGGCAGCCCTCATTTCACTATTTTATACAGACAATCAGCATAAAGTGGACGAAATCATTTTTGTTATTGTAGGTGAAGATATTTCAGATTTAAGAAGAGTAAAGGAACACGGTCATATCTTTCCAAAATATTCTAAAATAATCCTCGGGGAAATAGGACATACTACTGAACCATTTGATTCACTTTATCTACCACTTTTTATTATTGAAAAACAATCATAGGGGGATTTCCTATAAAATATAGATATTCTTTAAATTAATTATTTTGATTAATCTGTTACTATCTTTAATCAAAGATTTTATTTCGCATTCCCAGATAGCGACAACTCTCAATCCTAAATCTTCAATTGAAGTTGATGTTTTGAACAAACAATTAAATGAATTGATAACAATATTATATATAATACTTCAAAGGCTGGTACAGCCTCAATATAGCTACCTTGCAAGGATTATGACTATTTTTATTCATTAATTATAAAGATAGTCTCAGGGGTCGGCATTCATTAATTTAGCATACTGAGATTTGCCCAACATTAGGGATATAAACCTTTATGATTCTAATAACTCTTGCTGATCAACTTAATACTTATAAGAGGTTCACAGAATTCCTTAAATTGTTCTCCTTGAGATGAGCATAGATCTCTGTTGTCTTAATATCTGCATGACCTAACAGTTTACTTACTTCATATATGGAAACACCTTTCTGTACTAGCCAGGATGCAAATGTATGACGGAGAGTGTGGAAGTGGTATTTATCATTTAATTCAGCCCTTCTAATTGCTGCCTTGAAGTTATTAGATATAAGATCTTTAGTAAACAACATTTTATATTTATAAATAAATATGTAATCCTCAGGATTGCCTTTCTTAATTAAAAGATCTTCT
>JARLHD010000281.1 GCA_031292435.1 Ignavibacteriaceae bacterium | reverse complement strand
AGCCAAAATGTTGGGATACGATGTGATAGTTCCACTAGATGCTATCGCAACTAATGCCTCCTGGAAACTGGCAATCGGCAAGTATCTGATGGGGCGAGCCGGTATAGTATTCCCGCCTGAGCTTTCTAAGCTTATTTAAAAAGAGGGCGGATAAATTTTTCAAGTTAAAACATCTCCTATATAACAAAACTGGATCGATTGGGCACCTCATCAGCGATGAAATAATCAGCTCAGAAAGCATGATAAACCTATGACCATAATTTCTGGAATTATACTACTTTGAGTGTTAAGCCCGGATATACTGGCATATGGCGGATAACAGGTATGTCAATGTGGGACCAGGATTTTATTGATATGATTGCTCCCGGCTGCCTGGAAATAAAAACATATGGCACAGGGAGAATTTCATTTGGGACGGTTGAAGCTGACATAGTCTGCAATATTGAGAAGTATGGTGATCAAGAAAAGCTGTTATTCACTTTTACGGGCTGGGATGAAGGTGATGAGGTTACTGGTAATGGGTGGGCAGTTATTGAGGGGGACAGGATGGAAGGATGGTTTTGTTTCCATCTTGGTGATGAGTCAACGTTCGAGGCGGAGAGAACGTAGGGTGGTTTTACAAACGAAATGGCGCTGGTGATTATGCTGGATCGTAAAAGGGATGGCTAAGCTGCACCCATTTCCCGAGCCTCTGAATGTCCCCTTATAAACTTATCAAAATACAGCTTATCCACCCCTGTATCGCCGTCATCATTATCGCTTACCCTATAACCCAAGCTTTGCCCGACTCTTGCCGTAGATTGGCTTGACGTATTTACCGACAGTATGTAGTGACACAGAAAATTAAGTCCTCAAAAAACTGTAAACCCAGTTCCTAACTATGCGGTTCTTTTGGGTTGGGTAATAGTGGTTAAAATGAATTGTTGACCACAAAGTCATGGATATAAATCAAATACTGTAATATATTGTAATTTAGGTATGTTGCGTTCTGTAGCTGGTATTCCTTACGTGAGGAATACCAGCTACAGACGGAGAATTACAACCACCAATTTTTTACTTTGTTGTTTTTCCCCGCTTCGTCTTCCTTCTCTTTTTGGTACTCAGGTCAGTATCCTTCACGTGCCCCAAGAGAGCTTGCAATTTTTTCAGGGTCTCTTGATTCTTTATAATTTGTTCTTCAATTATTTTTATCTTTTTTTCACAGCCCTTTATAACAGATTTTTTCTTCTTATTACTTGTAACCGTTTCAATCTGCTTATTAATGAAACTGTCTTCGAATTTTATTTCATCTGGATTTGAAATGTAATACGAAATTGATTGAGGCCTGGTAACACTCATCACTGACGACACATGCTCCCTTGCCTTTCGTACTGACATTTTGTGACTCTTGATCTCTTGTATCGCTGCAAGTTTTTTTTCTTTATCGCCAAGGGGGAATAAAGCGATTCTGTGAGAAATGCTTAGGTTCTCGTAATCAGATGAGCCTGCTAATAGTTTTTGATCAGCTACAATATGGACGGCGTTATATAGCCAAGTTTTTCTTGGCATGTTTTCACCATTATTAAACAAATCATCCGATTTATCAGCTAATTGCTCAAATAATAGACGTTTTGGTTTGGTTTTTTTCTTTGCAATTTTGTCAGGTGTAACACAATTTTGATCACCCCCATAAATCTTTGTAAAAAGCATTTCACCTATAATTAACATTGTACTTACAAAGCCTTCTTTGTAAATTTGTCCTATTGATTTGAGCGTTTCTTCGATTAATTCTTTTTCATCAGGCGTAACCGGTACAGTGGGTTGATCTTCAACAAGTTCAGATACAGAAAGTGTATTTTTGTCTTCATCATCAGTTATTTTTTCTTCATTCATCGTCTGCTCTCCTTTTTATTATTCTGAAATATATCCATATCAATACACTCATCACATTATCGAGTTGAACATACAATATCTCAATTTTTTATCTTTGAACAGAGACGAGAATAATATATTTCCAATCTGCTAAAATCTTAACTTTGAATCGTATATATAAGAGTGTACTGGTTTGAAAATCTGTTATAAGAATGCAGGTAATGGGCATTACTGAATAAGAATGAGGGAGGTATAGGCTATTGTTACAGCGGTTTTAAACAGTTGCATGGTGGGTTCTCTTGATCTGCGGGTTAACAGAACATCTGAGCAGGCATACACAAAATATGCGTTTGAAATAATGAATTATTAATTTGGTTATACTATAAAACTGCAGAGGCAACTTAAGGTGGTATCTCCTGGCAGTTTCAGAATATTATTATTACCAAAATACCATAGAAATATATGTAATAATAATTTTGCTTTTTTCTATTTCCCTTGATTTTGTTGAGTTGCAACCTCGTGCAGTGGCACGTTCTGAAATGGCGTGACACTGCACGACTGGCTATTTCCTGAGAGAGTAAGAAAGCCTATACTTTCAGCCTTCTTGTTTAAGTTCGAATTCCCTGATGAATTCTGCCCCTGCCTCAGTTATCTCCCCGGTTTGTGATATAAGGCCTCTATCGACGGCCTGACGTTTGCAGTTTGAGACTTTTGGCTGGCTGACACCAAAGGCCGTGGCAATTTCACGCTGGGGCATTTTCCCCGTCATTGTAGCCACCATGATTTGGTCATCTTGAGCAGTACGAGGACACTTGGATTGATTATCCGTATGATGCTCCCATATAAGCCATTCTGGGTTGTCTGGATGTTTATCAGCTTTTAGCACAAATGAATTGGCTTCACCCGGTTTTGCTGTTCTGGATTTAACATACTCAACCTGAAAACAGAGTTCATCTTCCGCCCCCATCTTTTTGAGCCTTATGACCGTGTCAAGGTTACGGATTTGAGCAGAGTGCCCACTATATCCACCCCCTTTATTGGCATGGTGGAGAATAATGACTGCTACCCCTAACCTCCTGAGGGTAAGCAGCCATTGGTTGATCGGGCCCCATGCTTCCTTGGAATTTTCATTCATCCCTGAAGTAAGTGATGTAAGATTGTCTACGATTACAAGCTTAACATGGGGATTTTTTTCAATATATGAATATATGGCAATCCGCCAGGACTCTTCCTCCAGATTGATCGATCGCCCATATTTCTCGGACGTTTCCTCTGAAGTCATTATTATAATGGGAAATTCATTACTTTCATCCCCCATAGGGCCAGCGCTCGTCGATATTCCAGTCTGAACCTGGTAAACAAACATCTCGCCATCGAGTATAAAAACCCCGCATTGCTTTTCAACCTTGAATGGGCCGATATTAAATCCTTTACTATTTGGTCGGGTCAACACCACTGCGATAAGCCAGGCCAGGTGGGTTTTTCCGACACCTGGTTCGGCAAAGATCATTATGAGAGCACCTGCATAAATAAAGGGCAGTAGAAACATTGTTGGCGGCGTAAGTTTTTTCTTTAGCAATTCCGTAGAGGTACAAGCTATCTTTTCAATCACCTGTAATAAAAACTTTGAATCCTTTGTATTGTTAAAAGTAGGGGTTGGACTGACGCTGGTACTTTTGGTGGTGGGTGTATGTACCTTATCAGATCTTTTTGTTGGAGGTTTTATGTATTTTTCTGGATTTTGGAAATTGACATTCCTGAGGGAAGCTTTTTGCTCCTCCAAAGGAAGGGGGAGTATCTCTTCAAGCATGACCAATGCTTCCCGTGGGTGACATTGAGATAATTTCACAATCTCTTTGGCTGCCTCTTCACTCACAGCCATCCCTTCTTTCAGCGCTATTGTATTTAGCAAGTCAAAAATTTCATCTTCTGTGGGTGGCTCCATATGGTATTGGATACATCTACTCTTGAACGCTGGTAGGAGCTTCTGCGGTTCTGAAGTGGCAAACAAAAAATGGCATTCTTCAATTGTATCCTCAATGGGTTTAAGCAGAGCGGTCTGTGCCTGAGGTGTAAGGGCGCCGCATTCATCAAAAAAGTATACCCTTGGACTAAAACCCATTGTTTTGTATTGCAATTGTCCTATTATGTAACGGGCCATATTGATTCCCCTGTAACTTCCTGCACTTATTTCTTTGTAATTCATCTCGCGCTGGAGATCCTGTGAATCATTCAACCCATAAATTTTCCTTGACATAACCTTTGCAACAGTCGTTTTGCCAACCCCGGTTTCTCCTGTTAATAGTATTGCTCGACTAGACTCTGTTCGATCCATTGATTTCGCAATTTTTCTGATGGTTGTAGCGTTTCCGACAATCTCTTCCAATGTTAATGGACGGTACTTCTTATAAAGGGTCATTTTGCTCTCCTTAAATAATTGTGGTGCTGGGATAAGTTCCCGGTACATTAAAATTGCCTGCTAGAGGCACCTACCTGGAGAGCGCGATTTTTTAGGTAGTTATTGCGATAAATAAAGTCGCAAGTTTATATAATGGTTAATAACCTGAATGGTTAATGAACAAAGCACCATCTATCAAATTATCTGATACTGTTGTTCTGTATTTCTCATAAAGCACCATCCTCTAAATCTCGATAGACAACAAAAAAACTGAAGTTTGTAATCCAGTATCAACAGAATGAAAAAGTTACAGAGCTAGGGCAGGAAACTCAATTGGATGGATATATTCGAAAGACAAGAATGCCTTCTTGGAGATAATAAAGAGATGATTTATACTTCATTCTTATGCAGAACAGCAAAATCTAAAGATGCAGGGATGAAGCGAGGGTATATTGACTGGGATTGTCTGTATCAAAGAAACGCTTATTGGCACAACCAGGAAGAAATAAGTAAAAGTACTTGATGAAGCTCTAAATCCAGGCATGCAAAAAGGTAGGTGTTGAGAGATACAGTGAGATACATACAAAGAGACAAAACCATGAATCAGTTATGTCGCTTTCACTATGTATTTGTCATTCTTGGTCAGCAGAGAAATTTTTGAAATCGGGTCTTTCATAAGATCTGCATAGTCAGATCTTATGAAAATGAAATTATCACCTTTAAACCTTATTACGGTTCTTTATATGAATGATAAGCTAAATAAAAAAGGAAAACTTAAGCTACAAAAGCCAAAATATGATTACTGGAGTAATGTTGATGGTGTCGAATTGTGGGAGGCCGTTCATCTCTTTTATGATCAGGAACCTAAAAGAGTAATTGATCCTTATGATGAAAATTTTGATGAAAACGGTGACTATATTCCAACAAGTGTTGATAGGCAATACAATGATGAGCAATACGAAATGTACCTATTGGGAGAAAATGCTATTGAGTCAGGAATATTTGGTAATTACCAGAGAATAAGTCTACGCGTTTTTTTTGATTGGGCAAAGAATAAAGGATTTCCAAAGGAGGGAAGTGATTATTCCGAGAAATTATATAATCTTATTAAGGAGAATATTTCGGACAAAAGCCCTTCTGCCTCAGATAATGATGTAGACCATAAATATATTTTCAGAAAATGCTCTAATGATGTATGGGAATTTGCATTCAAAGAGAATCGTGTATTCCTTAAGCATAAAAGAGGATTTGATTATATAAAACAGCTATTAATCAGCCCAAACAAAGATGTCAACTGCTTTTATTTAATTGATTTATTCGGAAGCAGATCAGACAATACTAATGAAAATAGCAATGAAGATAGTGATGGAAATGAATCAACGAAAAGTTGCTTCTCTTCTGATGATAAAAAATTTGGGAAAATTGATGTAAAGAAAGCAGAGGAAAAGATAATAAATGAAATGAATAATATAAAAAGGGAAATTGAAATACACGAGGAAACAAAAAATACACAAGATGTCATTGAGTTAGAGGATAAGCTGTTGTCTCTTCAAAAAAAATTTGATACAATTAATTCACCAAAATCAAATAAATACAAACAAGAAACGACACAACAAAAACAGGCTAGACAAAATGTTTGCAATAGAATAAAAGATGCTATAAGTTACTTAAAAAATAATATTTCACCTCTCGGTGATTATTTAAAAATTCACATTTCAACCGGGGGATTTTGTACTTATCGGGAACAGGAAAAAATTGAATGGGTTCTTGGCTGAAAGTTTATGCCCTCCCTATTATTAACCGGCTGATTGCGACTGTCTTGATATAAACCTCTGAAAATACAGCTTGTCCACCTCTTGGTCGCCGTCATCATGGCTAACGGAACAACCCAGCTTCGTCCTGCACTCACCGCAGATTGGCTTGACGTATTCACAAATCAAGTCATCAAAGACAGCCCCTTCAATGGCGTTGTCCCTATCAACAATTAGCAACCTGAATT
>JARLHD010000280.1 GCA_031292435.1 Ignavibacteriaceae bacterium | reverse complement strand
TTAAGAACATCATATTTATTCATTATGAGCCAAAGATAGACACTGCATTAGAATTAATGCATTGAAGGAACCGAAATGAAAGAAATATTTTCATTGAGAGTGTATCATTTTGAAACTGAGTCGCTATAGAGTCGTTAAGAATTCGTTCATCTTATACTCATCTTTCGTTCAGAAGTCGTTTAAAAGTTCCGGGAAATAATTAAAAAAACCCTATACAGTATGTAGGTGTGTTTCTGCAAAAAAAGAGAAAACTTTATTTCATACTGTATGGGATTTAAATTTTTATTTCAGAGCCTATATGGTAATTAGCCAGCAATTTATAAAATTCGAGAAATATTTATTTTATTTATTTTTTCTCGAATTCCGGATTTCGATACCTAATTACTATGGGGATTTGAAAGAAGAATATGAGATTTGAGAGAAATATGGGAGGGTGAAGGTTTAAGAGCGTGCTTAGTTTTAATTGTTTAATTTTTTAATTTGGTTATATGCATAAAAATTTCTTTTTCCTTAATAAGTTTGTCGTGGAGGCAGATAGTGCATTAAAGGGGTATTCATTAACTGATGCTTTTTCGCAGGATAAAGATACTCTGATTCTGGCATTTCGATCGGGAGAAACGAATAAGTTTATCGAGATATCAGTCAATCCTGGAAATCCTTATATCACTTTAAGAAATAAATATAGTAGGGCAAGGAAGAACAGTGTAAGTTTTTTTGAGTACTATCTGCCAATAAAAATAAGTTCGGTAGACATTGCTCTTTATGACCGAGTAATACGGTTCAATTCCGAAGGATATTCAATGTATTTCTTAATACGGGGGAAATATACAAATGTTGTTCTGATTACATCTGAAGGAATGTTATTTCCTTTTAAGAAATCAGAGGAACCTGTTGATGAATTATTGATTAAGGAATTAAGAGAGATAAGATTCTCGAATGAATTTTCCTATCCGACATTCCTAATAAAAGAGGAAGATACCCCTGATTCGATAAGGAAGAGGTACCAATATATTGGGAAGGAAATTAGTTTCGAGTTAAAGAACAGGTTTGAGGGGGATAAACAGGATTTAGGCGAGGAGCTAAACAATATTTTAATGGAAGTGGAAAAGAATAAATCAGCTGTATTTTATTCTGATAAATTTGATACACTTGAATTGGGAATAGAATCATTTGGGTCAATTCCCTATTCCGAAAAGACTGTTTTCGAGACTACGAGCGAGGCATTGCATTATTATCTGGGTAGAAGACATTCTATTGAAGGAATAATGGATGTTAAGAAAAAGATAGTGAAATACGTTAAGAGAGAGATGGAAAAAGTTTCTAATAAACTTAATAGTCTTGACTCAATATTAAGCAGAGAGAGCAAGGTGGAGATTTATAACAAATACGGAAATCTTTTGTTAATAAATTTACATATGATAAAACCACGAATGGACAAAGTTAAAGTGGATGATGTTTATGAAGGCAAGGAGGTAGAGATTGCCATCAATCCTTCAATTTCTCCGAACAGGAATGCGGATCATTATTTTGAGAGAGCCAAGGACGACAGGATATCGAGGGAGAAGGCACAGGGGATGAAAGTAAAGTTTGTAACTGAGTTCAATAAGTTGAAGGGAATAAATGATAGAATTGATAATATTGAAGATAAAGAAGAACTAAGGGATATTATGAAAGAACTTAAAATAAAAGATGAAGAGAACAATCCTGTTAAGGATGAGATGAAAAATAAGTTCAAGAGGTATATCATTGACGGCAAGTACCTTGTATTTGTGGGTAAGGATTCGCAGAATAATGACCTGCTTACAGTTAAATTTGCCAAGCAGAATGACTATTGGTTTCATTCAAGGGGCGTACCGGGATCACATGTAGTACTCCGTAATGAAAACACTAAGGAGAACATGCCCAAGAATATCCTTAAGAAGGCAGCAGCTTTGGCTGCCTACCACAGTAAGGCAAAGACTGCTGGACTTTCACCTGTTTCTTATTGTCAAAAAAAATATGTGGTTAAGAAAAAGGGAATGGAAGCGGGGAAGGTTGCATTGTTGAAGGAGGAGGTTCTCCTTGTTAGACCGGAGATCCCCCAGGGGTGCGAATACATTTCTGATTAACCTACTTTTCCCTTGATGGAAAAGTAGGCAAAAGATCAAGGCTGCAATTAAAATACTATAAATTTACTTTCACTCCGCTGCGGGAAATGCAACTCCCTTCGGTCAAACAGCATTTCCCACGGCCGCTTCGTTTCAGTAAATTTATTTAACGCATTTTAATTGATGCCGATTAATACGATCCAAATAAGTACGATTACGAAATCTTTGCTGACGTTTCGCTTCATAAATTTTCTAAACGCATATTATTTGATGCCATTAAATAATAACCAAATAATGATACTATTTTAGGAATGGGTGAGGATTGTTGGGAGGGTGATGGTGAAGCAGGTACCGGGATGGGATTCGGAGGCCAGGGATGATGGGCTTTGGACTGTAATAGTACCATTATGTTTTGTGATGATCTGTTTTACTACTGTTAGTCCCAGACCTACACCTTCATAACCTTTATGTTTTATATTTGATGCCCTGAAGAATTCCTGAAATATGTTTTCACTTTCGCCCGATGGTATTCCTACTCCATTATCACAAACTTTTATTTCAACAGAATTCAGTGAATCAGCTATACTGATTATGACTTTACCACACTTGTTGACATATTTAATTGCATTTGATAAAATATTAGAGAATCCTATTTCAAGAAGAAATTTATCGCCTAATATTTTTCGCTTATTTTTCCTGTTATCAATCATCGAGAAATTTATTTCTTTAGATTCAATTTGTACTTTCAATTTTTCATGAGCTGAGCAAACAAGTCTTTTTATATCGAGTTCATCCTTGCCAAGGTCATCAAGAATTTTTAGTCTGCTTATCTTGAGTATATTATTTATCATCTGGATGGCTTCATCAGAACGGGATCTTGTTCTTTTTAATTTTTCTTCAACTTTGGCACTTATTGGTCCCAGATAATTACCAAGGATAAGGTCAAGATAAGACTGGACAGCGGCGATGGGTGTTTTTATTTCGTGAACAACACCTGTAATATAATTTTCTTTTTCAATTTCAACAGCTCTTAATTTGTCAAGAGAGTCAAGCAGATTCTCTTCCATCTTATAAAGTTTATTTGCAATCTCGTTAGCCAACATAACAGTAATAATCAAAACAAAGGCAAACACTGAAAGTATTACAGTAATATATGACAGGTTATTATAGAAGGGATCTTTGAGAAATCCAGCTATTGAATGATGGGCAATTAAACCGGAATATTCTGCAAAGACGATACCAGAAAATACAAGAATAACAAGACAAGCAGAGGAATAAATAACAAACCGAGGCAGTATCATGCTCCCAATAACCATGTGGAAGATAAACAGAAGGAACAGTGGACTTTCAATGCCACCTGAATAATAGACAAGAAGGCAAAGGACATAAAGATCGAGCACCATTTGTACAATAGAGAAGTGGATAGGATTAAATCCTTCATCTGAATATTTCAGATTTTTCTGAAGTCTTGCTAGTACAATATTGTAAAGAAAAATAGAAAGAGTAATAGAACTGATAGCGTAAAACTGAACAGGAGTAAAGGAGATTCTGAAGAGCAGGCCAGTAGTAGTAAGAAAGGCAACGAGCATAAAGACAGCGCTATACCGAAGTTTGATGAACCAGGCATTCCTGATTTTAACTGATTCCCAGAACTCTTCATAGTGCTGAGCCCAGGAAGGTATAAGAGAGATCGTTTTCATTGTAAGTGAAGATAGCAAAATAATATTAAACATCCCTGTACTCTCTTCAGATGAAAGAGAGTACGAGGGAGTTAATTATTACGAGATAAATTTACCACGTTTAGTATAATGAGTATGAAGAAGATGATGACTTTTCTCACTGCATGGACCTTCTGTAAGGAATTTTTCATACAAGAGTTTAACATGAGGGTTCTCATGTGATTTTCTAAGTTCCAGAGATTCATCTTCAGCATAGATAGCCTGAGCACGCTTTGTCCTTATCTCTTCCGATGTGGGTATAGGCTGACCACCTCCACCCAGACATCCTCCGGGACAAGCCATAATTTCAACAAAGTGAACATCATTTAGTTCACCCTTTTTAAGCATTTCCATTACCTTAGTTGCATTTGCTGTTCCATGAGCAACTATGAATTTAACTTCGACCCCTTCGAGGAATTTATATGCATCGACGCAATTCTCGAGTTTAACTGAGGCTTGTTTGATACCTTCAAATCCACGGCATGGGGTGATGTTCAAATTCTTAAATGGTACTTCCCTTCCGGTAACGAGTTCATAAACAGTACGCAGGGCAGCTTCCATAACGCCACCTGTAGCACCGAATATGAGTCCTGCTCCGGAAGCATCGCCAAACGGATCATCAAAGTGACTCTTAGGCATTTCGGGCAAGAAAATACCAGCTTCTTTAATCATCTTAGCCATTTCGCGAGTAGTTAGACCATAATCGACATCTTTGAATCCGGAAGAATCCATTTCAGGGCGATTACACTCAAACTTTTTAGCTGAGCAGGGCATAAGGGCGACAGTTACAATATCTGCTGGATTTATTTTAGCTTCCTGAGCATAGAATGTTTTTGTGATAGCACCAAACATCTGTTGTGGCGATTTAGCAGTAGAAAGATAATCGAGATATTCAGGGTAGAAATGTTCTATGAACTTTATCCAACCGGGAGAGCATGATGTAAACTGAGGTATTTTAACTGATTCATCTTTATCGACGAGAGCTTTCTTAAGACGGTTTAATAGTTCGGTACCTTCTTCAATAATAGTAAGATCTGCAGTATAATTAGTATCGAAAACCTTATCGAATCCGATTCTTTTTAATGCAGAGTTAAGCTCACCAGTAAATGAATGTCCGGGTTCAATGCCGAATTCCTCACCTATAGCGGCACGAGGAGACGGGGCAGTCTGAATAACGACATGTTTCTTAGGATCATCAATGGCATTCCATATTTGATCGCTAGGATCATTAGCTCTTAATGCACCTGTGGGGCAACGGTTAATGCACTGACCGCAGTTTATACAGATAACTTCTGCCAATGGTTTATCAAGAAATGTTCCGACGTGAGTTTCATGCCCTCTATCCAAGGCTTCGAGGCAGCCTACTTCCTGAAGATCGATACAAGTTCTAACACATCTTTTACAAAGAATGCATTTATTCATGTCACGAACAACAGAGGCTGATGACCTGTCTACATCAAATTTAGGGGTAGTAATATGACCGAACGTATAGCTATCGACGCCATATTCTTTAGCGAGAGTCTGAAGTTCACAGTTCTCATTTCTAAAACATGAATAGCATTCGCCATAATGTTCACTTAACAGAAGATCGATGATATGACGTCTTGCTTTTCTAACCATAGGGGTAGAAGTATGAATTTTAATTGGAGAAGTTATAGGGAAAGTGCATGCTGTTTGCAAAGTTCTCATCCCATCTACTTCTACAACGCATATACGGCATACACCCGCCACGCAAAGGTCAGGATGATGGCAAAGAGTTGGAACATGGATCTGGTTTTCCTTACATGCTTCCAAAATTGTAGTACCGAACGGTACAGATACTTTTTTCTCATTAACTTCGATTGAAATAGTTCCGCCAATAGCAGTTGTATCTTCCGGTTTCTGAACCTGAAAAGGCTGCTGGCTTACCGGTATTCTTGGGTTATTTTCTTTAGCCATTATTTCCTCCCGTATCCATTATGAAAGAATATTTCGTCTTTGAAGTTTTCAAGGATAGAAATGAAGGCATTTGGACTTGACTGACCAAGTCCGCATTTAGAAGCAACCTGCATAGATTTACCAAGATCTTTCAAAGCATTTATATAACTGAAAGTGAATTCCCCGGATCGGATCATTTTGACACCTTCGAGCAGTTTAGTATTACCTATTCTACATGGGGTACACTGACCACAAGATTCTTCTACAAAGAATTCCATAAAATTCTGCAGGACATGTAGCATATCCCTGCTTTCATTGAATATAATAATGGAACCGCCTGTAGCGATATCTTCATAAGCGAGATGCCTATCAAAATTCCTTTTAGGAATGCATATTCCAGAAGCACCACCCACCTGGACTGCCTTTGTATTCTGAGCGCCTACAAACTGCAACAATTCAGTAATAGTAGTTCCCCAGGGGATTTCATAAACACCAGGTTTTTCACAATCGCCAGAAATTGACAACAGCTTTGAACCTGTAGATTTATCAGTACCGATCAATCTAAACCAATCGCCTCCTTTCTGCATAATATGAGGAACCGAGGCTAAAGTTTCGACATTATTAACTACTGTGGGGAAGCCAAGATAACCTGTATTAACCGGATATGGGGGACGGTTTCTTGGCTCGCCTCTATGTCCTTCAAGAGATTCAATAAGAGCAGTTTCTTCGCCACAAACGTAGGCACCTGAGCCGAGTCTGATGCTGATATCGAAATCAAAACCCTCTTTGCTAAGAATATTTTTACCGAGAAGGTTATCGTCTCTCATTTTCATTAAATATTCTTCAAGCTGAAGTAGAAGATATTCATATTCACCACGGAGATAAACTATACCTGTTTTAGCACCTATAGTGTAACCGGCAATGACCATTCCATCGAACACCAGTTCCGGATATTCCATGAGAAGAACCCTATCTTTAAATGTACCGGGTTCACCTTCATCAGCATTGCATACGATAAACTTTTTTGATGCAGTTGATGCTGCAACAAGCATCCATTTAGTAGAAGTAGGAAAACCTGCTCCTCCTCTTCCTTTAAGTCCGGATGATTTTAATTCAAACAACACATCTTCACGAGGCATAGCTAAGGCTTTTTTAATACCTTCACCGCGTGTATATTTTGAAAACAGTACAGGTCCTGTTCTTTTTTTATTATTATCTAAGTTATTTTCCATAATTCCCTACTCCACTTCTTTTAAAATGTTGACAGCTTTTTCAGGATCGAGCCGGGTAAATACTTTATCATTGATAAGCATAGCGGGTCCCTGGTCGCACATTCCCATACAATTAGTATGTTCAAGGGTGTACTTTTTATCTTTAGTAGTTTCGCCGAAAGAAATACCGAGTTCCCTGGTAAGAGCATCCTCGATTTTCTGTTTACCGGCCATATCGCAAGATATAGTCTGGCAGAGTTTTATGGAATTCCTTCCCTGAGGCTGAGAGTGGAGAAAAGAATAGAATGAAATTACACTGTTGACTTCAACAGGATGAATAGATAACAAGCGGGCGATTTCCTGCTGAGCGAAATCTGAAATGTGGTTATGTTTCCTCTGTACATCCTGCAGTATCTGTAGGAGAGAAGATCTATCCACACCATATTTTTCAACAAGAAGCTCAATCTCTTCAGACAGAGCATTTTTTTCATAGACTAGCATACTCACCTTTCAATATTTTGATGTAAGAGTTTTTCAACCTTCTCAATGAGCTGTGCGGGAGAGATCGGTTTTTCCACATACTCATTAACAGGCACCATTTCATTCACACCGTAATCGATACCAGTGGTTTTGGAAACAGAGGTATACATAATGATAGGTGTGTTTATATTATTTTTTCTGAATTTCTGAGCCAGAAAGAAACCGTCGTCTGGTTCATTCATCATTACATCAAGAATTATTAGATCGGGAGAATTCTCCTTTACGATTTTATAACCATCATCCGGATTATTGGCGGTAATTACTTCATGACCTTTTGAGGTAAGCACAAGGCTACTAGCGTCGATAATGTCAGGATCGTCATCTATGATAGCTATTTTGGCCATAATGATTTATTCCTTTTTATTTATTGATTATTGTTATTTATTATGCTAACTGCATATTTGTTAAAGTTTCTTTATTATTTTTCTGAGAATTTTTTATAACAGGAAGAAAAATACGGAAAGAGGTACCCTTTCCAAATTCACTATCCACTTCAATTTTACCAGCATAGGAGTCAATTATTCTTTTTACGATAGATAATCCGAGTCCAGTACCGCTAATATCTTTTGTGAATTCATTCTTTACACGATAGAATTCATGGAACAGCTTATTCCTTTCCACTGATTTCATACCGATACCAGAATCTTTAATTTCTGTTACGAGGTAATCATCGATTTTTTCAATTTTAATATTTAGAGATCCATCCTGTTTATTATACTTTATCCCGTTGCTAATAAGGTTCGTAAATAACCGGGTAATCTCATCCTGATCGCCACTTAATGAAGGGGTAGATAATGCAGCGTTTAATATAATTTTGATATTCTTTTTATTTATCTCGAGCTGGAATAATTCCAAAATATTATTGATAATATCGGGAAGGTTTAACTCTATAATTTCCCGCTGAGTAGTTTTCATTTCCATTCTTGATATATCAAGGAGATCGTTAACCATTTTCAGAAGAGAGTCAAGTCTAATAATAGATCTATCAATAAACTCATCCTGTTTTTCAGGAGACAAATTCATTGATTTATCAGAGATCAGTTTCAGGAAACCATAAACTGCAGCTACGGGGGCTTTAAGTTCATGTGAAACCATAGATACGAACTGGGACTTAAGAAATTCGAGTTTCTTAAGTTCGGTAATATTTTTAATAACGATAGCAACACCAGCGAGGGATCCATCGGGCGCAGGTACAGGAGAAGAGGTAGCCTCAACAACAAGATCATTATCTTTCATATGGATCTGCACAGTTAGAGATCTTTTCAAATATTCCGATGACTTGAGGAAATTATTAACCTGTTCAGCCAGTTTTTCAGGTAGTTTATCAATTATATATTCTTCAATAGTTATACTTTTTAATACGAGGAACTTAAGAGCAGAGGGATTATATAAGACAGCTTCTCCATTTTTATTTATAACAAGGACGCCATCAGATATAGAATTAATAATAGTATTTAATCTTGTTTTTTCATAAGCGACCTCCAGAAGCCGTTCTTCCCTCTCCTTACGCCATTGTTCCTTTTGGATGTTCAGTTCTCTTTTTTCCAGTCCCTTATTGATCTGTAACAGAAGTTCTTCAGGGGAAAACGGTTTAGGGATATAACTGAAGGCTCCCACCCTGGCAGATTCGATTGCTGTGTCATAACTTGCATAAGCGGTAGCAATAAAGCAGGCGGTATTAGGATACTTCTTAATAATTTCTTTAAGAACCATGATACCATCAAAATCAGGCATTTTCATATCGATAATTGCAGCATCAAACTCTATCGAAGTACCGAAAGCAATTCCTTCGGTACCATTTTCAGCGGCAACAACTTCGAACCCTTCTTTTTCAAGGAGGCGTTTAGTTCCTAACCTAAGCCCTTTTTCATCATCCACTATAAGTATTTTCTGTTTTTGCTGATCCATAGTATTTGAAATTATGCCTTATTATCGAAAAAACTTTCGAGTTTATTAACCAGGTCATCAATCATAATAGGTTTATTTAGAATGCCATCGCATTTGATCCATTCCTTTTCTTCTTCAGTAGAGGCACCGAATTTAAACCCTGTAACATAAGTTGCAGAAGTAAGGATGTATACCGGAATATTTTTTCCGAGTTCATCTTTTTTGATTTTGTAGCTGAGAATAAACCCTGAATCATGCTCTTCCATTATAAGATCGAGGATGGCTGCATCCGGTTTTTCCTGTTTGAAAACTTCCCAACCTTTTTTACTTCCTTCAGCGGTTACTACATTAAATCCTTTAGATTCAAGCAGTATCTTATTCTGTTCGAGCAAATCAAGATCATCATCGACTAATAATATTTTTTTATCTGCAGGTACCATTTTTAATTAACCTTTATTTCAGAATTTATAAGCTGCTTATTTACATTTACCGGCAGCTTTACTTTAAATGTTGTTCCTTTTCCAAATTCACTATGGAAATTTATAAAGCCATTATGCATTTTGATAATGCCGTACGAAATAGCCAGACCGAGACCTGTTCCTTTACCTATTTTTTTGGTCGTAAAGAAAGGAGTAAATACCTTACCAAAATTTTCTTTTTGAATACCCTGACCTGTGTCGCAAATTTCTGTGATAAGGAAGTCACCCTCAACATACAATTTAAGACTCAGACATTTTTCGCTACTTTCTTCCATAGCTTCACATGCGTTATTGATAAGATTGATAAATACCTGTTGTATCTGGTCTTCATCTCCTTCAATGATATATTCCTGATTCAATGTTTCGGATTTAATTTCAATTTTCTTATACGCGAAGTTTAATTTTGCTGTTTTAATAATTTTAGCAAGAAGCTTGCTGACATTGATTTTAGTAACATTTATTTTCCCCTGTCTTGCAAAGTTAAGCAAGTTAGCAACAATATTTTTACATCTATTTGCTTCATCAAGGATAAGGCTAAGGTCTTCAGAATTCTGGCTATGGTCTATTTTCTGTTCAAGTTCCTTTTTGAGCATAGAGGCATACAGTATTATTGTGCCAAGGGGATTATTTATTTCATGCGCAACACCTGCTGCAAGCTGTCCGATTGACGCAAGTTTTTCTGCTGATTGAAGCTGTTCCTGTGTATCTTTAAGATCATCGTAGGCTTTACCCAATTTATCTATGAGAAACGGGAGGCACATTTCTTTTTCTGCAAGGTCCTTGGCTATTGCGACAGCATATTCGCGACAAGTAGAATATCCGCAGGCGCCACAATTAAGTTCATCTTTAGAAGAGAATTTATTTGTCTCAGCGAGTATCTCTTTAATCTTCTCTTCGGGAGGAAGGGGTTTTCGTTGATTCTTTTCGGAAAACTCCCTTGTCAAATTAAGATCCCTGCTGTTGTATATATTACTTTTCCATAGCTGTTTATCGATAGTATGGACTTTCTGCTCGATATACTTAATTACTTTTTCTCTTTTAGAATAGTAATTAAGGTCAGAGTCAATTGCGGGGCCGCTAATACAGCCTTCGCAAAAGAGGATATCCACGAACTTAGCATTTATCTGGTTATCAGCTATTTCGTCTATTATTTCGAGTACTTTAGATTTTCCTTCTACAACAATGATTTCTTTTTCAAGAATATCTCCAGAGATGTTTGCAGTCTTAAGCATACCGCCGGCCAGAGAATACGATTTACCCATGAACGCATGGGGCGGATCAAAATCAATTTCTGCAAGTTCATTCAAGTTGATATTCTGATGTTTAAATATTTTCTTTAATTCAGAGAAAGTAAGGACTGCATCGATAGCACCTTCCACTTCAGGAGATAAATATTCCTGTTTCTTTGCAACACACGGACCGATAAAGACAACCTTCAGATTTTCCTTTGAATTTGATTTTAAATATCTACCAATAGCGATCATAGGAGAAACTATTTTTGCCAGATTTGGTACGAGACTTCCCCTATATTTTTCAATATAGTTAACAACTGCAGGACAACTTGAACTAATAATAGTTTGTTTATTTTCTGACTCGAATTCCTTAAGATAGAGCTCACTTACCAAATCAGCTCCGAATGCGGTTTCAACGATATAACTAAATCCTATCTTTTTCAAAGCTGCGGGGAGTTTAGTATATTCTTTAGGAAATGACGCCGCAAAGGATGGGGCAACAACAGCAGCTACAGGATAATTAGGTAGAAGATCATCAAAAATAACAAACAGATCGTCAGCAATTTTTTTAGCATTCTGTGAACATACCTTTACGCAATGACCGCATACGATGCAACGTTCGGAAATTACTGCAGCCTGTCCATTAATTACCTTAATTGCTTTTGCCGGACATTCTCTAATGCAGGAATAGCATCTTTTACATTTATCAAAAATAGTGCTGACTATACTGTCATTCATATTTTCAGGCTGACGGTTCAGCCAATTATTTAATTATTTAGAGTCTTTTTCCTATTAACATAATCGGTATGTAAAATATCGTGTGCTTTATGTGAATTAGGTTCAATAAAATATTCTTTATACAAAGTTTTAATCGATTCATTTTCATAAGATCTTCTTGATTTCATTTCAAGGTCGATCTGGTAGAGAGCTTTCATTCTCTTAATAAGTTTTTCAGGTATCTGGTGAATAGGCTGACCTCCGCCGTTAATACATCCTCCAGGACAAGACATGACTTCAATGAAATGATATTTTGATCTGTTTTCATTTATTTCATCAATCACCTGCCTGACATTACCAATACCATTAACAACGGCTATATTTAGTTCTGTACCATCAATATTGATAACAGCTTCTTTTAAACCTTCGGAACCCCTGATACTTTCAAATTCCACCTTATCAAGATTTTTACCAGTTAAGTTAAAATATGCAGTTCTTAAAGCAGCTTCCATAACACCACCGCTAGTTCCAAATATAGCTGCTGCGCCTGTCGACTCTCCAAGAGGATTATCGAAACTATCCTGAGGCAGACCTTCAAAATCAATTCCGACCATCTTAAAGAACCTGACAAGTTCTCTTGTTGTAATTACAGCATCGACATCGGGGTAACTATCTTCTTTTAATTCAGCCCTATTGGATTCATATTTTTTAACCGTACATGGCATGACGGAGACAACGAATATGTCTTTCGGGTTAATGCCCATTTTTTTAGCATAGTAAGTTTTTAATACAGCACCTTCCATTTCATGCGGAGATTTGCATGATGATATATGAGGGAGAATTTCAGGGTAATTAGATTCAGCAAATTTAACCCAACCCGGGCAGCAACTGGTAAACATAGGGAGAGGGCCATTATTCCTGATCCTATTTATTAGTTCTGCAGCCTCTTCCATGATAGTGAGATCGGCTGCGAAGTTAGTATCGAAGACTTTCTTGAAGCCGAGGCGACGAAGTCCAGTAACGAGCTGACCTGTAACATCCGTACCTAATGGAAAATGATATTCCTCCCCGAGAGTAGCTCTTACAGCCGGGGCGACCTGAACGACAACATATTTGGATTTATCTCTTAATGCATTTGAGACTTCTTTAAGAGTACTTTTTTCTCTTAAAGCAGCGGTAGGACAAACAAGAATACATTGTCCACACAAAATACAGTCGCTGACATTAAGACCCTTATTATATGGAGTTGTGACTATACTTTTGAATCCACGATTGGTAAAATCAATTGCGCCAACTTTCTGAATTTCATGACATACGCGAACACATCTTCCACAGAGGATACATTTTGCCGGATCCCTTTCCATAGAAGCACTTGAAATATCGATAGCATGATCTTTAGTTTCGCCGACATAACGATGTTCCCTGAGTCCATATTTTTCAGAGAGATCCTGTAGTTCGCAATTTTTATTT
>JARLHD010000279.1 GCA_031292435.1 Ignavibacteriaceae bacterium | reverse complement strand
TTATCAAAACCATCATTTTTAGACTCAGTTTCAAAATCTAGTGATAAAAGTAAGTGTAACATCATTACATAAATTTATAAATTTAAAATTGTGTAATGATGTTACGGCACAACAATGGTAACTATAAATCTAACTTTTAATAACTTTTCTGCATTGCCTATTCTCCGAGACTTTCTAGGTCGATTTGACAAAAATTATGAATACACTACACGAGGAATTTTTCGAAGAAAAATTCCTCCAATCTGTCCTATTTGCGATAATTCTATGGTTCACAATGGCTACAACTCGTATACCAAACAAGGTCTTGGAGAAATCAATATTGGTAGATATAAATGTACAAATTGTGGTAATACGGAGGAAGAAGACCATAGTTTTTGGGAAGATCTGAAGACTTTAATTTTTGATTCTTTCAATGATTTTTTCCAGCTACTAAGATATCATAACGTTTCCTATGACGGAATCTCTGCTATAATGGACTTTATATATCCAAGATCAAGAAGCACCATTTTAAGAGAATTCAACAAACAAATGGAACAAGAGAATCTTCCAAAATTAGAGAATATACGTATAGTACACTATGATGAACAGCATCCAAAGGAAGGACGTTGTCAGAAATACCGTCTAACCATACTTGATGCAAGAACTCAGCAACCATTGGCAGATGAACTTTTTGATGATAAAAGTTCGGAAACCATCAAAAAATTCCTAGAAGACAATCTCGATACTTCAGAACCTGTGTTTATGGTTACGGATTTTGACCCCAGATATCCAGAAATATTAAAAGAAGTTTTTGGAGAAAAATTAGTTCATCAATATTGTCTGATGCATCTTAACAAGCTTATAGTGAGTGATTTTCCAAGAAAAACAACCATTGAGCAAGAGTTATTGAAATACAGATTATTGAACATATTTTACAATCGCGAAAGTGAAATTAAATTCTTGGAAGAGCTCCAATCTGAGGAGCTTATCACAATTGGTAATGAAAAAAAGCACAAAGAATGGATTAAATACGCAAAAAAAGAATTTGATGAATTTAGACATAAATTAAAGCTTAAAAGAAGACGAAATAGAGAGAATCTTCCACTCCATAGTCTTGAAAAGTCAAAAAATAACTTTGATGAATTAATGAAACAAATAAGAACATATGACGAAGTAATTCAAAAACGATTATGGATGATCAATAAACATTGGTTGAATCTTACTTTGTTTCATTATCTTCCTGGAGCTCCAGCGACTAATAATCCTATTGAAAGCTATTATTCGAAAAGTCTAAAAACTGATAGCAAGAAGCAGTTTAGGACGGATAATGGAATTGAGAATCAGATAAAACTTACTAAAATGAAAAGATCAAATCTGTTCAAGAAACCAGAGAAGTCACTTATAGAGTTGTTCAGATTATTTATCCCATTTGAGTTTTAGCGAGCTATTTTGAAAGAATTTAAATTGAGGGTAGTAGCGGAGCATATCGATTTTAGTACAAAAAGAAAGTGAAATAAAACATTTAGGTAACAAATTACTTGGTTTTCCTGCTAAAGAACTTATTTCTCGAGAATATTTGGAGTTTATTTAGATAGTAAACAGGGAAAATTGTGTTCTAAGAATGAAAAAATGAAAAATCACTAGATTATGGAATTGTGTCATTTTACCCACATAAAAATAAAAGTAAAAATGCATGCCTTCGATAAAAAGAAGGATAAATTATACTGTTAAAGGATTAAATAAGGAAAATAGACTTTCATAATTTAAAAATAAAGAGTTTTGAAGTGACG
>JARLHD010000278.1 GCA_031292435.1 Ignavibacteriaceae bacterium | reverse complement strand
CATATTTAACGGCCTTAAATAAAATGCGTTTCCTTATTTAAATGGCCTTAAATATTTTGCGTCAATAAAATTTATGTAGCGGAACGTAAAGCGAAGAATTCTGTTTGAGCCGGAGGCGAGTTAATTCTTCGTAGTGGAGCGTAATAAATTTTTAGCAAAATTATTTGCAGCCTTGAATTTTTGGTTACTTTTGTTTCAAGACAAAAGTAACGTTAAAAAGATTTAAACTGATATCTCTCCTTTTACTTTATTCCTAAGTAATCGTAAAATTCTCTTCCAGATTTTTTCGACTACAGATACCTCAACATGAAGATACCTTGCAATCTCCCTGTTGGGGTGTCCCTTCGACTTCTCGTCAAAAACCACCATCATCTCCTCATCCTCCTTCTCAAGAAGATTATAGCAAATCTGCATGAGCTCCCACGAACTCATACTCTCCCTCCTCACCTCAAACGGATCCTCAAACGATACAATAAAATTCTCAACCTCCGCTTCTGCACCTGAATAAGCATTTCCCCCTTTACATATTGCCTCATTCTCCTCCTCATCAGCAAAATCCTCACGCTCCTTCAGTGACACCATTACCGGCTCCTTCTTTTGCTCAGTGTTAATTTCATTCCGGATAATTCCGCAAATAAAATTATCAAGACTACCTTTCTCCTCAATAAAGACAATTTCCCCTGACAATAATTTTAATTTAATATCTTCCACATAATCCTCTGCCTCTTTATGCCTGGCGCATTCCGGCTTTCTATGCCTCCCTAATTCTTTAATCGCAAAGTTCACCCATTTGCTATTGTGCGCTTTGTCTGAAAGCATTTTCACAAAAGATTCCGTTCCGATATTCTCCGCATTCACCTGATCCATCTTACCTCCCAATTTTTATTTGATAAATGTCATTCTGAACGAAGTGAAGAATCTTTCCTTCCTGTCATTCTGAACGAAGTGAAGAATCTTTCCTTCCTGTCATTCTGAACGAAGTGAAGAATCTTTCCTTCCCGTCATTCTTACTTTTTTAGCCCAGACTAATAAATTATTTCGGAAACCTTGTACAACTTATTCCTCTCCCGCCAAACCCGTCCAACTATAATCCCCTCGCTTACTCTCCCTCCTTCATAGGGTACTTTTTTATCCCCTTTCCCTTTTTCGATTGGCTCCCGTAAATAAAAGTCATCACCAGCGACACCAGCGTCCCCGACGAAAACATTATCCCGATTACATTAAACCCTATCGCCGTTAAATACATTCCTCCCCCAATCCCCGTTACCCCGATCAGGAATCCGAATATCAGCCCCATGTACGATTTCCGGATGTTCGATATTACAAGCTCCTTCTCCATCTCAATTCTGTGCGCAGTCTGCCTCTCGGCATGACAAACCATCTTCTGCGCCAGCCCGGGAATTACCGATTCGTACTCCTTCAGTTTCTCAGGCGAAGGAAAAGTTTCATCCGTGTTTATTCTTGCTGCTCCTTTTCTTTTTGAAACCATAAATTTCCTCTCTCATTGTCTTACTGCAATTTTTATAATCTCCCCCCACTGCCTTCCAGTCTTTATTAATAGCCGCAGCATCCCTCGTTTCATGCAGTCCCTCTTCGCTTAACGCTCCGGCAAAATCAAATATCCTCGCCGCTCCTTCCAGGAAAAGCCCGGCTGCTATCAAAATATTTTTCATAACGCTCCTTCTAAAAAAAAGTATCCCCCTACTTTATATTGTCGGTTTTTCTGTTTTTTGCCATTTGCGCCCAAAAAATTTAAAAAGATCAAAATGCCATCCTCTTTACAGTAGCTTTTTTGCCGTCTTCTCTTACTCGTGGCAAAAAATCGCACTTTCGGCAATAAATAGTAGAGGTAGTTCATTCACTTCCTCCTAATTCATCATTCAATAATTTTACAAGGAGTTCTTATGGGACACTTAAGCAAGATGGTCTTCGGTGATGTCACTGGAGCCGTTGGTCATGTGGTTTTCAAACACAGGGCAGGTTCTAACTATATTGCCATGCGTGCAGAAAACAAAAAGTCTGCACTAATCCTGTTGTCCTTGCACGTCGTGCAAAGTTTGCCCTTGCAGCCAAAATAGCAAAAGCTATAAACTCTCTCGATCTCTTAAAATCTGCATGGCCTGTTCTCGTTGATAAAAAACTTTCGCAGTTCAATGAGATTTTCCAGACCAATTATAATCTCATTGGTTCAGTTGCAAATGTAGGATCGATCAGCGTTGCTCCCATTCTGGGATTTGCACTTGCCAATCCGCAGGTTACAAACCAGGTCGCTGGCATTCAGGTCCAGGCCGATGCTCTCGGGGTTGACATCGGAATTGATACCGGCATCGAAAAGTTCCTCACAGCGGCTGGAGTCATTCTGCTTCAGGGACCAACTGTTGAAGGTTTGCCCCAAACCTTAGTAATCCCTTTCAAAACTTCACAACAGCAGTTGGATCTCATCAGTCCTGTTAACCTTACTGCTCAGTTCCTGGGAACAGAATTGTTCGAATACGAATCCTATGCAACCAAAAGAACATTCGTATGTCTCATGACCCTAAACAATGAAGGAAAGCTTGTCAAAGCCTCCATGTCCATACATTCCTGATCTAATCCTCCGGGGCAGCCCGCTTCTCGGGCTCGCCTCTCTCCTAATTTCCTCCTTCCTTATTCCATATTTGGTTCATATTCCCGCCCTTATTCCTTATTCAGTTCATATTTACCGGCCTTAAATATTTTACGTTAAAAAAATTCAGCATAATGAAATGGCAGTGAGGGAAACTGTTCGAGTGTAACGAGTTGTTTCCCGAGCAATGGAATGGATCTGAATTTTTAGTAAAATATTTTAAGCCATACAGACATACCTAACTCATAACCAACACATATACCTCTAAGATACTTCGTAGATACCTCCATGACACAACAATAATTCCTTACCCTTTTTGGTCATAATTATAAATAATGGCAAAAAAGTGTTCTTATAAACCTTGTCAAATCAAGTTTTTCCCTTGAATTGGCAAAATATCCCAATTCCGACAATAACTAGTAGAGGGGTCTCCTTCTTTCTGAAACGGGACCCATTTCAACCATTAGCAAAAGGAGTCTTAACATGGCAAAGTTCATTAGCTCAATTGGACAAATTACCGGCAAACTCGGTGATGTCGTTTTCAGAACCCGTGGAAATAAAACCTACATCGCAAAAGCCCCTGGACCCCGTAAACCAACCAAAGATCCCGTCGTTAAACAAAGACGCAAAAAATTTGCCTGGGTTGGTAAATTTACATCAGCCGCAAATTCTCTTCCCCTCATCAAAGCTCTTTGGCAGCCGCTATACCCCCGGACATTATCCACATTCCAAAAAATATTTAAGATGGTTTATAAGAACTTTCAAACTCTGGATAACCCCGGTCCCATTTTGTTTACTCCCGAATGTGGATTCTCTTTGGAAAACAGTTCAATCGTTTTCGGAAAGTCCTCCCTATTCGTCGAAGCAGATCCCCTCGGCGTTACTTTAGGTATCAATCCCAAAGAGGAAATATCAATAGTCGCAGTTGGTGTCTTGGCTCTTAGTAATCCGCCTGATAATTCTTTACCTGAACAAATGTTCATACCTGTTAAGTCTGCAAAAATCCCTACACAGCTTAATAATCAGTCTGTTTTCATCATACAGCTTCCATCGCCGGAACTCTTCGCTTACAGTCAGTATCGCACCAAAAAAGCCTGGCTCACCCTTATCACTCTCGATGCTTCCGGAAACCCCGTCCGCCATTCCGTGGTAATATCATGAATAGCAACTCCTCCTCCCGTTACGACGACCTCTTTCAGAAGTTTGGATTAAAGTTCAACATCCCCTGGCAGCTTCTCAAAGCTCAGGTTCGTCAGGAAAGTAACTTCAATCCCGATGCCCAAAATAAAAGATCAGGTGCAAAAGGATTAGCTCAGTTCATGGATAAGACCTGGCAGGTATGGTGCGATCTTACCCCCGGTATTCAAACTCCGTCTCAGGATTACGATCCATTCAACCCGTCCGATGCCGTCTCAGCCCAGGCTGCCTATATGAAATTCCTAATCGGTTACATCGGTAAAAAACTAAACGATAAAACCGAAATCATTTCATGGGCACTAGCCGCATACAACTGGGGCGTAGGCAATGTCATAAAACTAATTGATAAAACCGGACCCTCTTATCAGCTCTCGGAACCTCAGCTTCCATCTGAAACTTCCTCCTACGTAAGAAACATTATTAAATATTTTGGAGAATATAATGCAGAATAACAAATTGATAAAGTGGCTTATCTTAGCCGCCGTCGTAATAGGTTTCATAACCGGCTGGTTCACAAAGCCAGCCGGTTCAGTAACAAACATCCAAACCGTAAAAATCCACGATACCCTTAAAACCACCGCTGTCACATATAAAATTCTCCCTGGTGTAAACTACAACATCGATTCCCTTACAAACTCAATAAACCAGTTCTGGAAAGACTCCCTCAAAACCCTCTACGGCCAAGGACTCTTCCAATCCCATTACACCAAAACCGATGACCTCGGCACCCGTACCTACACCCTCGATAGCCGAATCCCCATCGATCCCGAATCCCAACTAATTGTTGATGAGTCATTCATATTTCCTAAAAAAACACTTAGCCTTGTTGCTGGTATAGGATATTCCGCCTCTCTCGGTTTAAAATATTATATGCTTGATACCAGACATCTTTCCATATCTGGACATATATCTGGTGATTATGAATTTGTTAAGAAGAAGTGGTCGCCCAATGCAAAGTTAGAACTTGAGATTCTGTATTAAACGGCATTAAATATTTTGCGTTAAATAAATTCAGTGGAATGGAATGGCAGTGAGGGAAACTGTTCGAGTACAACGAGTTGTTTCCCGAGCAATGGAATGTAGCTGAATTTATAGCAAAAGATTTCAAGCCATGTTTCTTTTGCAACTTTTCTTACGTGAAGAAAAGTTGAAACAAATTGATTTTAAAGTAATTATAGATAGGTATGTAAATGGCAATCTATAGACAAGTCCAAACCACATTCTGGCAGGACGAATTCGTCTTAAATTTAACCCCTGAAGAAAAATACTTCTACCTGTTTCTTCTTACAAATAGTAAGACGAAACAATGCGGAATCTATCAATTGCCTGTGCAAGTGATAGTTTTCGAAACCGGGTACAATCAGGAAACCGTAGAAAAACTACTCCATCGTTTTATAGATTACGGTAAAATAATCTACAGTACCAAAACTAGGGAGATTGGCATCCTTAACTGGCATAAATACAACCCTGCTGAATCTCCCAAAGTAAAAGCCTGTGTTGTTAAAGAGCTCAAAGAAATTAAAGATCGCTCATTAATCGACAAATTATACCCTATGGATAGGGTATCGCAAGAAGAACAAGAACAAGCAAAAGAAAAAGAAAAAAAACCAGCAGAAGAAGAAAGGGAAGTCCCTTCGGTTGCTGCTGCTGCCCTCTCTACCTTTCTTTCAAATCAAACCATTTGCCATTTTCGGGAAGGCGCGGATCTCATAACTGATATTAATAATAATGATGACTACGATTATAATTGTCAAAGTCTTACCGATCAATCTGCTATGTTATTCTCCCGGATTTGGAATCAGCCCAATAAAAATCCTGAAGAATATCGTCTCGTCTCAGAATATATAATCAAGTATGGATTTACCGCAGTTGAATTCGCCTTCCGTGAAGCAGTAAAATATAATAGCCGGAAACTCGCCTATGTTGAAGCTATCTGTAAAAAGCGAAAAGAAAAAATTGCGGTTAATAAATCCATAGAAGAAGCAAAACAAAAGAAACGCGAGCAGTACAAAGACCTCACTCCCGAAGAACGTAAATCCTGGTCAAACCTCCACCTCCTCGACATGGTCTATAGCAATAAATCGAAATAAAAAGGCGAGGTCATTAAACCTCGCCCAGCCCATTTTATTATCCCGAAACTGAATGTTTATTTTAATAAAATCATTTTCTTGGTTTGATTTAATTCACCCGTATTTAATTGATAAAAATATGTTCCGGAACTGACAGAGTTATTATTCTTATCTTTTCCGTTCCACTCGATTGAATAAGATCCTCTACTTTTACTCTCATTAATCAGTTCCCGTATTAGCATTCCTTTTAAATCATAAATACTGATTTTAACGTTCATCATATGGGGAACATGGAAACTGATTATTGTATTTGGATTAAAAGGATTTGGATAGTTTTGTTCTAAATTAAAATAAGATGGTTTCTGATTATTATCAGTAGAAATTCCTTGAACAAAAGGTATGGGTATTAACGTAGAATCAGCTAAAAGATTCATATTCAGACCATACCAGGAACCTAAGTATAAAGAACCTATTTGATCATGTGCAAGAAAACTTGGGTAGGGAAGCCCTGCATCGCATCTTTGAATATAAAAATGACGGTTTGAGCCATTATAAAATTCTTGTCCACTCACCTGAACTATGGCACATCCGGAATCTTTTAATCCTATTGCTAAATAGAAGCTCGATAAATTATTCCCATATTTAATTTTTATTTGGTCCCAATTAGCTAAAATAGAAGTATTACCAAATAGATTATGAATTACTAGTGGTAAATTTTCAGTTTCAGAATGTAGATCCGGAGTTAACCTGAATTTTTCATTATCATTTATAGTTTTCGCTAAAATATTCATGTTTAAGTCATACCATGAACCCAAGTATAAACAGCCAACTTGATCATGTGCAAGAAAACTAGGATAAGGAAGTCCACCATCGCATCTCTGAATATAATAATGGCGGATAGTACTATTATAAAATTCTTGCCCCCCACACTGAACTATGGCACATCCGGAATCTTTTAACCCAATTGAATTGTAAAAATTATCTAAATCAGCACCAAATTTGATTTTTATTGAATCCCAATCTGCTAATGATGCGCTACTGCCAAATCGAATATGGATTTCATTAAGTACACTGGTTTCAGGACAAACATTTGGAGTTAGACGATAATTTGTTTGAGCCTTAACCGATAATGAAATAATCAAAAATAATGCTGATATAAACCAGTAGATACTATTTTTCATAGATACTCCTATATATTAAGTTTAAGATTGAACTCATTAATAAGTAAACCTAAACTTGAGATATTCGGAATATTATTAAATAAATTTAAAAATATTTTTAATTAGGCAGGGTTTTGAATAAAATTAAATAACTATGGAAGAAAAGAATCAAATAATCACTGAAATCTTTTCAATCTCAGCCAAATTCAAATTCAAAATTGGATTATCATTATTTGAGCTAATTACTATGTCTGAAGGGTAGGTAGTTATTATATACTTCTCCATTGATCTCCCCTCACTATCAAAGAGAAATACTTTAGTTATTCCCTTTTCATTAATAAGTTTCAATAAAACCGATTTACCCTCATCAATAAAAGTTCTTGTTAGTGGGTGAATATCAATATCAGCCGATTTTGCAGCAAGTGTCAAAGTTGCTTCACTTGGGACAGTAATTTCATAATTTAAAGGGAATACAAGTATTTCCTTTTTCTCTAAAGGCAATCTGCATTTCGATATCGCCTCTTCTTTTAATTCATCATTAAGTGGAATCTGCGATTGTTTTATAATTTCAATTTGATCGGCAAACAATTCAATATTGGATTCAATAAACTCTTTCTTCTCCTTGCTCAATTCATTCCGGAATAAAACAAAGGTAAATAAATCTAATTCTGTAATTTCAATCTTTGAGTTCAACTTCCAAATCCTTTTTAATATTTTCCTTTAATATCCTTACCATATAGTCAAGAACCGGATAATATTTTTTCTCATAAAGTGATTTTTCTAAATTCTCAACATAAGGTTCCATATAGTTATATAAACCCCTGTTCATTCCTCCATCTGCTAAATCAACAGCTATATCCGTGAGTGCTGATTTTAGATTATCGGATTCACTTTCGTTTAACTTATTTTTTCTGACGTAATCAGATAGCTTATTATTAACAACATTTAGTCCATCTTTAATAATATTTTCAACAGTCACCTTCT
>JARLHD010000277.1 GCA_031292435.1 Ignavibacteriaceae bacterium | reverse complement strand
GCAAAAATTGAGCAGATGGCAAGTATAATAATTGTAAAACTCCCCTTCATTAGATCAAGATAAGATTCATAATTCATCATTTTCCTCTGATAATTTTATTAAATGCTTTTGTCTCCAATATTCTATTATTGCCGGAAGTAATGAGATCAGTATAATTACAATAGTAACAATAGAAAAATTATTCTTTACAAATGGAATATTCCCAAAGAAATAACCCCCGTAAATAAACAGTAAAACCCACATAACTCCCCCTGCAATATTATACAAACTGAACCTCGCAAAAGTCATGCTTCCAACCCCCGCAACAAAAGGTGCAAACGTTCTTATAATCGGAACAAACCTCGTAATAATAACAGTGCTTCCCCCGTGCTTCTCGTAAAACTCATGCGTCCTGTCTAAATACTCCTTCTTAAGAAAACGTGGATACTTTTGGAAGATCTTCTCCCCCAACAGGTGCCCTACCAGGTAATTTGAACTATTTCCCAATACAGCCGCAAGTGTCAGTAATAAAAATAGATAATGCACATTTAACATGCTTATTGCCGCCAAAGTTCCTGCCGCAAACAATAATGAATCCCCCGGCAGGAAAGGTGTAAAAACAAACCCCGTCTCAGCAAAAATCACAAAAAACAGAATAGCATAAGTTAAAACCCCGTATTGCCTTATCGCCATATCAAGGTACTTGTCCAGATGAACAAAAAAGTCAACTAAATTAAATTCCACTGCTTTCCCTTATAAATTATGACTCAAAAATAGAAAAATAAACGGTGTTAGGAAAGGAAGAATTAAACCATAATTTCGTAATTGATTATCATTGCTTTATCCCCTCAACAATTAATAATTGTGAAACGAAAGTTCCCTCCGCACATTGAATCTTAATAATTTATTATTTAATTTTTCAACGGTTTGGAAATGAAACTTACAATTAATGCGGACATATTAACATACATTTTAATTAGACCCTGGTTATAAGGACTGCTCTTAATAATTTGTAATAGATGTCCTCTTGTTACTTAAAATATTAATTCACCAATAATTATAATCAATTATTCTTTTCAAATTGAGGGTATGTATATGAAATCATTCTTTCTCATTTTAATCTCACTTTTTTTTTCCGCTAAATCTTATTCTCAGGTTCCAATTCTATATTATGACTTTGAGAATAACACTACCAGAACTATATTTGAAAACTTAGTGGAACAAGCCATAAATCCTGGCAGTGGACCTATAACAAGGGTTGGAAGTGGAACAATTGATTCAGGTATAGGAAATGATAATGCAGGTACCGGTGTATATAGTAGCAAATGGCAGAATGTCACCACTGATCCTGGAATTGCTGCTACTGAATATTTTCAGTTCTCTGTTAATACTACTAACTTCAAAGGCATTTCTGTAAGATTCCGCTATACTGTACCTTTTCAAACTGGTCCCGGTAATGTGGGTATATTAATAAGTTCAAATGGAACTACCTTTAAAAAAGTCGGATCATTTGCTGGCGGTGCTAATGTTGGTTGGGGTGACCTTGGATATTCTTTCTACTCGTATCCCGAAGTAAATAACCTTTCTAATCTTACAATCAGGATCTATGCTTTTAAAGGTATCAATACTGGAACAGGTGGCTATATGGGGCTGGATAATTTGATGATTACTGCAGATACTGTACTCTCAAATGCAGGAAATATTACTCTCCTTGATGAATCAAGTATTTATTCGTCGTATTATTCTGGAGGGATTGGAAAAATATTATTTCATTATTGCCTTACCATCAATGGTCCGGGTACCAAAGTCTCCCTCTCAAGTCAGATAGATATCGCTCAAAGTTTAACTGTAAATAATGGCGCTAATTTGGATTGTGGAATTTATCCCGTCTGGGGACTCGGTAACTTCATTTTGAATAATGGTGGAACTCTTTCTATTGGTTCTCCTCTGGGGATTGCCTTATCCCCCGATTCTTCTGGAAATATTTGCGTCAAAGGTACTAGGACATATAATTCAGCCGCAAATTATATTTATAATGGAACTTCTCCTCAAAATACAGGAAATGGATTACCTCCATCTTTGAATTGCCTCTCAATAAATAATATTACGGGAATTTCTCTTACTAATTCCCTGCAAGTCATTGATACTCTGAAATTATTATTAGGAAATCTTTTTCTTAGGACAAGGAATCTTTCTCTTAGAGATACAACCGTTATCTTCGGAGCATCCTCTGGTTCTTATGTCGTTACAGATAATTCAGGTGCTATGATATTTGATAACCTTCTTCGGAATTCCGATATAAAAATACCTGTCGGAACAGCGGATTCTTTTAATCCGGTAATAATAAATTACACTGGAACTGTCGATACTTTTAAGGTTGCCGTAAAACCTGCCTTTGATAATCCGCCGGTTATAAATAACAAGGTTGTAAACAGGCAATGGAATATTTCGGAAAATAATATCGGAGGATCGGTTGCCTCTCTTAAATTTTGTTGGATTGTAGCAAATGAAGCTTCTGCATTTAATCCTGCTTCACCTCTCATAGTCGGACGTTATGACGGATTGAAGTGGTATGAAGTCCCTGCCTCTGTATCTGGTTCAGGTACAAATGCTGACCCCTATATCGCTTCCGTTTCGGGGATTACAGAGTTTTTCCCTTTCGGAGTAGGAAATGACGGAGCTCTACCCGTTGAGTTAATTGCCTTCTATGGTGAGCAGAACAAAACAAATATTTCACTTCATTGGAATACAGCAACCGAGATAAATAGTAATAGCTTTAATATTGAAAGGAAAGAATTATCTTCGGATACTTGGCTGAAAATTGGCTCAGTCCATGCAAATTTTCTAAGTAATTCACCGAAGTCATATTCATTCGCAGATAAAAATGTCAACCCGGGAATATATCAATACAGATTAAAAATGATCGACAATGATGGTTCTTTTATTTATAGTAAGGTAGTTGAATTAAAAGCAAAACTTACTTTCGGACTTGAGCTTTCACAAAATTACCCCAACCCCTTCAATCCTTCTACAAGGATAAATTATAAAGTTCCTTATGACGCACATATTTTAATCGAAGTATTTAATGTATTAGGAATAAAAGTTGCCAGCCTTGTAAATGAAATCCAGTGTGAAGGGTTCCATAATGTGGATTTTGTCCCCTCACGTGATCATAATTCTATTTCTTCTGGAATCTATTATTACTCGATTACAGCAACAGATCTGAAATCTGGTTTAAGCAATAATCTTACAAAGAAGATGATATTACTTAAATAATGATCATCGTCTTTAGCGTTCAATAGTTTCTTAATAAGATTTGATGTTATTATAAAACAGTAGGGGGGCGGTTGCCCCCCTTAAATCTTCGCATCTGTCCCGAATCGGCCTGGATTTTGTTTAGTATACTGCGAATTCCTTTCTATTGAATTTTATCCTTTTATATTTTAACTTTATCTCAGCACCAAATTCATTATCTTCCGGTTCTTTCGGAGTATTATATGAAAAAGTTAATCCTTTTGGCTCTCTTCCTCTTTCTGGTCCCTTTCTCGGGAACCTCCTTCACTCAATGGCACCAAACTCTCTCTCCCGTCGTCGGCTCTGTCTTTTGCCTTACTTCCGATAGTACGCGCGTTTTTGCCGGCGCCGATAGCGGCGTATATATTACTACTGATAATGGTGTTAATTGGGCTCAAACTAATAACGGTCTCTCTAAATCTGCATTCGT
>JARLHD010000276.1 GCA_031292435.1 Ignavibacteriaceae bacterium | reverse complement strand
TAGTGTTATTAACATCATTTTGATCAAGTACAGTAAATGGTTTAACTTGCCCAATCAACAAACTACTGAAAACAAATAAGGAAAATACTATATGTAATTTCCTGGTTCTTTTGGTAATACCCTCTCTGCCTATATTGTTGAGACAAATAATTAGAGTAACTTAGTTAATTAAAAACAAGAGGGTAAAGGATACAATAATATAATGATACAAGAAGGAAGAGAAGCCAGGTCAGAAGATCAATCAGAAACGGAGGGAGCCCGTAGGGCGACTGTAGTTTCTGATTTGAAACCTGATACGGAAGTGGCTGTTAATCGGAAACGCCATTATTATACCGAAGGATTTAAGAGAGAAGTAGTAGCCAAAGTATCTGAGCTTCGGCAGTCAGGCGGAGGAGAGATTGGGAGTTATTTGAGATCAGAAGGGTTATACACTTCGACGGTAATAAAATGGGAAAAGCAGTTCAAGCAGGGAAACGGAATATCAGTACACGAGAAGAATAGTAAAGAAGCCCTGGAGCAGAAGGTCAAGTCATTGGAAAAGGAATTACATCAAACGAAGAAGAAACTGGAAAAGAGTGTACTGATTATCGAGTTCCAAAAAAAAGTTTCAGAGTTTTTGCACCTGAACGAGGAATAACTGAGCAGAAAGATTCACTGGTAGAAATGATAAAAGAGAAATCAACAGAAAGCGATTTATTGAATATAAGCGATGTATGCGATGCCTTAGCGATAGCAAGGTCTACGTTTTATCGTAGGACATCGGATAAAACAAATGCTGTTGAACATCAGAAGAAAAGTTCACCCCGTAAACTCTCAGAGCAAGAGGAAGAAAGAGTGCTTGCAGTATTGAATAGTGAACGATTTTGTGATTTTGCTCCGGGAGAGATCCATGCTACTCTGCTTGATGAATCCATATATCTATGCAGTGAAAGGACAATGTATCGGATCTTAGAAAGGAACAAACAGAACGTGCAGCGCAGACAAAAAACCGGACGTAAATACGCACGTCCGGAGTTGCTGGCAACCCATTCAAATCAACTATGGTCATGGGATATAACGAAGCTCAAAGGACCAAGGAAATGGACATATTATTATCTCTATAAAATTATGGATGTCTACAGCCGATATGTTGTCGGATGGATGGTTGCACCCAGGGAATCGGCTGAACTGGCAAAGCTCCTGATTGAGCAAACGTGTATAAGGCAGGGCATAGAAGAGAATCAATTAACTCTCCATGCTGACAGAGGGTCTTCCATGAAATCAATCGCTGTAGGGCAGCTGCTTGCTGATTTAGGGGTAACAAAGACTCACAGCCGTCCTCATGTTTCAAATGACAATCCCTACTCCGAATCGTTATTCAAAACATTAAAGTACCGTCCGGAATTTCCAGAACTCTTTGGTTCAATTGAGGATGCAAGATTATTCTGCGTAGACTTCTTTGAATGGTACAACACAAGCCATAAGCATTCAGGAATTGCAATGCTGACACCGGAAAATGTACATTACGATAATATTGAAGAGATTGTATCAAAAAGACAGATTGTCATGAATGAAGTGTATAAAAAACATTCACAGAGATTTGTAAAAGGTATTACGATAATTAAAAAGCCTGATGCTCAGGTGTGGATAAATAAACCCCAAATCGATGGTTTACCATTAAGAAGTGTTGCTTAAATAAATAAAATATTTGTCTCATTACTATTGACAAGTTCCGATATGTAAATTCATGGATTGTCCATATTTGTGCTAAAAGAGGTTATTTAACTGTTTTAAATTGCACTATTATATTATTAATCACAATAAAATAATAAAATTCAGGTAGTTCTAGTATACATTTCAGATTTTCCCCTATGGC
>JARLHD010000275.1 GCA_031292435.1 Ignavibacteriaceae bacterium | reverse complement strand
TTATGTCATCCCCGTTATCATTTTGTCATCCCCGCGAAGGCGGGGATCTCATAACCTCCCCTCTCGCTCCCGGCCCGGGTTCCCCTGATTTTCCCCCCGCTTTAAAATATTAACTCTCTAATTAAAACTTATATTAAATAAAGATCCTTTCCCTTTTTCACTCTCTACTTTAATATCTGCATTGATTAATCCTAAATATTTCTTCACTAATGCCAGCCCAAGACCTATCCCGTCAAACTTCCTCGAGTATCCAGTGTCCTCCTGCGTAAATGGAAGAAATATTTTGTCCATGTATTCCGGCGATATCCCTATCCCCGTGTCCTTAATCGCTACACAGTATTTCTCTTTTTCATTTTTGTAGATCTCTACATCAATTTTCCCCTCGTTGGTATACTTAACCGCATTATCTAATAGGTTTTGAAACACTGATGTAATTATGTACCCGTCACTCTTAATTATCGCCTTGCTTCCGCATCTGCTGAGACATGATATCTCAAGATTTTTTTCCTTTGCATTGCTCTCAAACTCCTTTACAAGTCCCTTTAATGTATTGTTGAGATTAATTTCACTCATGCTTACTTCGTAAGTCCCTGTATGAACTTCTGCCATGTTCAGTAATAGATCAATTGTCCTGATTAACTTCCTCCCCTCTGTGTCTACTGTATTAAAACTGAATTTCTGGTTCTCGTCTGATTGATTCACGAAATCATTCATCAGTAATGAATTATGACTCAACATTACATGAAGCGGTGTCCGTATTTCATGCGACATCTGTGCCATGAATTCTGTTTTTAACTTGTCCGATTCTTCCGCTTTCTTCCTCGCCTTTATCAATTCCTCTTCCATGTGCTTTCTTTCTGTTATGTCTATCGCTATCCCTCTCAATCCCTTTGTCTTCCCGCCGCGGGTTATTGGACTTGCATAAACTATAATCGGAAAGTTCGTGCCGTCATTCCTCTGAGCAGTATATTCTTCAAAATCATGCTTCCCGCCATTCATTATTTTTTCCATGCTTATTCGCGCACGGTCCCTGTCATCATATCTTATTGCTTTGTAAATTGAAAAACCTGCCTTAATTTGTTCCGGTGTGTATCCGAACATTTTATAGCTTGCCAGGTTCGTAAAAAGAATGGTCCCTTCTTCATCAAGTTCAAATATCATCTGCGGCAGGGAGTCCGCAAGTTCTTTATATCTCCTCTCGCTTTCCTGAAGACTTTCTTCTGCCTGGTCTATCTTATTTGAATATTTATTAATCAAATAATAAAGAAGACCTGCAGTAAATATTACAAATACCAGTCCTGTAGCCGTATTAATATAATTATATATGCTTGCGTCACTCGTAATTGTGTGTAGTATTGAATCTGAAAATAATATCCATAAGCCCCCCACAATTAAATAGATCAGTATTATCTTAATAATCCCCGTCTGCTTTAACCGGTCATTGGAATAATTATTTATAAGGAAGTATAACAGGCCTGCGGTAACTAGGATAAATGAGAAACCGATGGCGGCTCTCATTAAGGTCTTTATGTTTTCATCGGTGGTAATTCTGTGCAGTATCGATTCGGAAAATAACATCCAGATTCCGCCTGATACTAAATAAATTAATATTATCTTCGTTATATCGGTCTTATTTAAACGGTTCCCTGCCTGAAATAAATTAGCCATGCCTCACCTTCCTGGTAATTATTATTTACTCGAGACCTTTTATTGCTTCCTCTCTTGTAACTGATGTATTAAAGATATTGTTCATTCTGGTTAGCTGAAACATTTCATGTACTGGAGGTTGAAATCCTATTAACCGTAATTCTCCCCCTAATCCGGTAATCCTCTTAAGCGAAATTACTAGCGTCCCTAAAAAAGTGGAGTCAATAAATTCACATTCACTCAGGTCTACTATTATTTTTTTCCACCCTAATTCTATGTCCTGGTAAAGTATCTTCCTGAATTCTACTGCTTCTTTTAGAGTCGCACGTGGTAGGTCAACAATTTCTACTATGATAGCCCCATGTTTTTCTTGTAGAAAGCCCATAAAATTTACCCTCTCAAATCATTTAACTATAAATCTAACTATAAATAATTAAAAATGAAAGTAACCGGTAATGTATTTTATAGGAAACGTAACTGTCTGAACGCTTACCCGGCAGCTACTCAAACTCTTCTAATGTTTTTCTCAGCATTATTTTTGTGAATGGCTTCGCTAAATAACGGTCGCATCCCGCTTCTAATGCTTTCTTTTTGTCTGATTCAAATGCATGTGCCGTAACTGCTATGACTGGTATTTTGTAAAATTCCCCCGATCCTTTTAAGGCTTTTGTTAATTCCAACCCGTTCATGCTGCCGTTTATGGATATATCCATTAATATTAAATCAACTTCCGTGTTTCTTATTATATCCATTGCTTCATCTGAAGAATTTGTAACCATCGTGTCATACAAATCATCAATAAATCTTTTAATGGTAATCTGGTTCATTAAGTCATCTTCAACTATTAGTACCAGTTTCCTTTGCTTTGCCTTTTCAACCGGATCCATATCTCCTCCTTGTCCTTTTTCTGATCTTACCTCAGTCGGCCTGCTGCCATTACCAAAATTGATGGAGAATGCCGTCCCTTCCCCCTTCTTGCTTTCTACACTGATCACTGCATTGTTAAGATCAAGGACTTTTTTAACCAGTGCAAGCCCAAGCCCTATTCCATCGTACGCCCTTCCGTATCCCATTTGTTCCTGTCTGTATGGTTCAAATATATGTTCTAAGTATACCGGACTTATCCCTATTCCGGTATCTTTAACATCAACTATTATATCTCCGTTTTTCTCTTTATGAAGTTTTATTTCAACAAATCCCTTATGCGTATATTTAATTGCATTATCTATTAAATTGGAAATGGCTATCGTTATTGAGTTTTCATCTGCAGTTATTTCTGCATTCTCGCATTCGTTCAGGAATTTAAGTTCAAGTGATTTATGTTTTGCCGATGTGCTGAATTCTGAAACAAGTTCTGTAAGGATTAGTGATATATTTATTTTGCTTGGTTGAACATTGAATTCCCCAACCTGCAGTCTGGAATAGTTTAGGATCATATCTACTGTTCTGATAATGCGCTTGCTTGAATTATCTATTCCATCAAATAACTCCTCATCTTCAGCTTTTATATTACCCTGAAATAATTCTTTTATTAAATGTGTCATTCCTAGTACTCCGTTTAACGGAGTTCTGATCTCATGGGATATATTTGCAATAAATGCATCTTTTAGTCTATTTGCCGATTCAGCCTTCTCCTTTGCCTCTACCAGTGCAGTAACCATCTTCTTCTTTTCAGTTATATCTTCCTTAACCGCAACAAAATGTGTTATTTCCCCATTTTCATTTATAAGCGGAGATATTAATGCCGACTCCCAGTATAATTCACCGTTCTTCTTTTTATTTAATATCTCCCCGCTGCAGTTTTGACCGGAAAGAAGTGTATTCCAGAATTCTTTATAATATTCTTTTGTATGATAACCGGATTTCCAGATTCGCGGGTTCTTTCCAATTAATTCTTCTTTTGTAAATCCCGTCAGATCACATAGTGTTTGATTTACAAATTCAATATCCCCTCTGCAATTTGTAATTACAACCGACGCCGAACTCTGCTCTACTGCGCGCGATAGCTTAAGCAGTTCTTTCTCTGCCATTTTTCTTTCGGATATGTCAATTGATAATCCTAAAACTGATGTTACATTATATTCTTTATCAAAT
>JARLHD010000274.1 GCA_031292435.1 Ignavibacteriaceae bacterium | reverse complement strand
GGCTCACAACATTAACTCCTTTTTCCATTAGATATGGTAATGCCTCCGGAATCCCCCTTAATATAAATTCTAACTCATCCTTCCTGGTTATTGCTCTCATCAGCTTTCTCCCTTTTCTTCTTAGATGGAAATACCATAATAAGTCCTGCCATTGCACCATATAATGTCGATATATATGGATTTCCGGAAATAGGACATGTGCCAGTTCTGCACCCTACAAAATAATAATATCCAAATCCTAATAATGCTCCGGCTGCTACCGAGGCTATGGTCTTAATATTTATAAATCTCTTAAAGTCCATACAATATATCCTGATTGTGTTTTATGAATTTATGAATTGATAAGTTCCATCGGTGAATCCTCCCTCTCCAACTCCTTGGAAATTGATATGGCAGCTACAGTTCCGTCTGAAACAGCAGTCGTAATCTGTCTGAACGATTTACTTACAACATCACCTATGGCATAAACATCATCAAGATTCGTTTTCATATCCTTGTCTGTCTTAATATAACCCCAGGTGTCAAGCTCAAATAAATGTTTAATCTCATTAATATTGGGTATCATACCTGCAAAAATAAATACACCGTCACAACCTATTGTTTTTAATTCATGTGTATTTAGATCTTCAACTAAAACTTCATTAACTGTTGATCCCTTCTTTATAAATTCCCTCGGTTCATGTTCAAATACAAATTCAATTTTAGGTTCCGCAAATGCCTTCTCCTGGGCAAGCTTATTTGCCTGTAGCTTATCAAATTGATGTACAATAGTTATCTTCGATGCAAATTTGGCAATGAACAACGATTCTTCTATCGCAGAATTCCCGCCGCCAATTACTACCACATGTTTCCCTTCATAAAACTTAGCATCACAGGTTGCGCAGTATGAAATCCCTTGCCCTCTGTACTCCAGTTCCCCTTTAACATTTAATGTTCGGGGAGATGACCCTGTGGCTATTATTATTTTCTTTGCATAGATAGTCTCATATCCGTCTACAACAATAAACTTGTTCTCTAAATCAGTCTCAGTAATATCAATAGCTAATCTGAATTCCGCTCCGGCAGCTTTAGCCTGCTCCGACATATGATGCATCAGCATATATCCCGATATCGGTTCGGAAAATCCGGGATAATTACTTACCAGGTGCGTTATCTTAACCTGTCCTCCCGGTAGGTCCCTGTCAACTACTATCGTCTTTAACTTCGCCTGCGCTGTATATATCGCTGCCGCTAATCCTGACGGACCTCCTCCAATGATTAGAACATCGCATTCCGTCGACTTGCTTTCAATTCTTCCTTTAATTTCACCCGCTCTTTTAGGATCAATCAGCAGCTCAAGGTTTGCCACTATATCTGATCTTTTAATCCCTCCCGTCAGCCTGTTGCCAACTAACTGTCCCTCTTTATAAAACAATAACGTCGGGGATGATGAAACTCCCAATGACACTGCAAGCTCCCTGTTTTCCTGTCTGTGTATTTTAATAAACTTAATATCATCTGCGTACATTTCAGATAATGAATCAAACTTGCTCGCTAAAGCTTCACAGGGAGGACATTCGGTAGAATAAAAATCAACTACCGCAATCTCTGCTTTTAATACCTCATCTGCAAATTCGTTTGAAGAAATGTATTTTATTCTCTCTGTCATTATGCAATTTCCTTGTTAAAATATAATGATATACCTAAACCGATTGATTCTTTAATTGGGCGGCAGTCAGGAGAATGAAGTCTTCCTGTCTTATTAAATGCAACCGCCGCACAGCCCCCGCCGCACGCAAGTTGAAGTTCGCACGTCCTGCATTCACTTATCGTTGTCACATCCCTTTCTTCCCAATCATTTACTTTTTCTCTTTCAAGAGATACTTCAGGATAATAAGTCCCAAGTGATGATCCCGGCTTTCCTACAGTTGCTGTGCATGAATAAATTTTACCTGTATAATCAAATGCCCACTCAGTCTTTGTCCCTGGACATGCATCAAATAGGGGAGAGGGTAATTCGCCATTCTCAAATAGAAATTTTGAGATTGAAAAAGCAGGCTTGTGGAATTCAGCTATTTCGGGATACTGTATTATCAACTTATATATCGTTTCATAAAATTCAATCCTCGATAATAGTTTGCTGTTGCCTGATTGGCAGTAATGAAGTTCATAGTTCCTCCCAAGCTGGGTTTTGAAATAATCACTCTTTGTCCATCCCTTATCAATGGCAAAACGTGATAATTCCACCAGTCCGTAAATATTCTCCCTGTCTATCACTACCCTTAAGTTAATCGTCAGTTTATTGGCAATTGCTAAATCGATACCCTCAACAATTTTATAGAATGTTGGATCCCCCCCTCGTAATGGTCTGCGCTGATTATGAATTTCGCCCGCTCCATCCAATGTTACCTGGATTTCCCTGATCCTTCTCGTCTTTAATATATCGATATATTCCGCAAGTGCATACCCGTTGGTTACAACCGCTATATCCAAACCCAATGAGTCAGCCTTATCCAAAAAATATGTAATCATTTCTTTATACTTATTTCCCGGAAGCAGTGGCTCCCCCCCGAAAAGCGTAATATACTTTTTCCTGTCCCTGAACTCATCCTTTACATACTTAAAAAAAGAATCGATAGTCTCCTTTGTAGGTATGCTGAACTTGTTATCATATTCAGCTTGATAACAATAACTGCAGTCGAAATTGCATGAGTACCATGGAACAAAAAATATCTGTACCTCATCATTATCCCTCTCATCTGTGAAGTCAAGATATTTTTCTGTGTAAAGTCTTTTCTCTGCCGCTTCATCAGTTATATACCCCTTCGCCTCATATTCTTCGGTCTCAGTAAATTTTCCTGAGATTATTTCATCTGCCTTACCCTTATCAAGTATATCCGCATTCCCTGTAAGCAGATTTACAATATAGTATGAATCTGAATCCTTGATCTTCGAAAAAATATTATGCTTTGAAAAATACATTGGTGTCCTTTTTGATAATGGTATGATGCTGCTTATATATAAAGGTTTCAGGATAAACTAAAAGGGCTGAAAACATTTCTGCGTTCAGCCCTTAAGGATAATTATTAATCGTGGCAGCCGGCAACGTTCTTCGAGACCTTTGCACAGCATTGAGCAACTTTACTATTAGTAGTCTGCTCTTTACGGATTAATGATTTCATTGGTTTTCTCCTTTTGTATTTGTTTATCCTTTGCAGCTGCAGCATGCAGCCTTTTTTCCATGAATAGTAAAACTCGATATCTCAATCTTCCCCTTAATATAAGGCTTGCTCTCCTCCAGTATATCTACCTCCGAAAACCCCGCCGCAGTAATTATTTTCATATACTCATCCTTCTTAATTGATCCCGCCCAGCATTCTGAAACAGCCGCCGGATCATTCCTGTACTCCTCGGGAACTTCCTCAAGTGAATAAATATCACTTATAACAAACCTTCCCCCTTTCTTTAATATCCTGTAGATTTTATCCCAAACAGCCTTCTTGTCCGTTGCATGATTGATAGTGCAGTTGGAAATTACCAAATCTGCTATCCCCGAAGGTAATTTAAGCGACTCTAACTCTGACTTTATAAACTTAACATTCCCAATCTCTAACTTAGCGGCATTCCTGTTAGCTTTCTCAATCATTCCATCGGATATATCAAGACCATATGCAAATCCCTTAACTCCCGCAGCCTGCGCCATCCTTATTACATCATTTCCTCTCCCGCACCCTAGGTCTACACATACCTCTCCTTCCCTTGGATCGCTGAAATTTATTGCACCCCCGCATGATAAACAGCAGGTATCCTCAGCTAATTTACTGTATCTCTCATTAATTACGCTCGTATCCATAATTCTTCCTGTTTTTATGGAGTTAGATGTTAAATATCGCAAAGGGTTTCAACAAGATTAAATAAAAATCCTATTATTTCGTATATTTTAATCTTGAAACCTTATACTAATTGTAGCATCAAACTAAATGGAAGAAACAGAATTAATTGAACAGGCTAAGCTTGGTGATAAAAAATCCCTTGCCGAGCTTGTAAAAAAGTACGAAAGCACTGTCTATAACTTTTCATTTAAGATTTGTCGCGATAAAGACCGTGCCGAAAATACCATGCAGGAAACTTTCCTCAGCCTGGTAAAAAATATTAGACAGTTCAAAGGTGATTCCAAACTATCAACCTGGCTCTATACGGTCGTTTCTAATCATTGTTTAATGTTGGCACGGACAGAATCAAAACATGCGTATACTTCTTTCGAAGATGAAGACGCATCTATAGATGAAAAGAAATTTACCGATTGGAGTGTCACTCCCGATAAAGCCGCTGAGGATAAAGAATTAAAGAAACTCCTTGATGACTCTATTGCTAAACTGCACCCCGATTATCGGGTTGTTTTTCTGTTAAGGGATGTGGAAGGAATTTCAACCGAAGAAACAGCTAAAATATGTAATCTTTCAGTCCCTGCTGTTAAATCCCGGCTCCATAGAGCACGTGCATTTTTAAGAAATGAACTTAGCAAGAAGTTTAATTATGAAAAAACATGAAATTATCTGCAAAGATGTAATGGAACATATCTGCGAGAATCTTGGCGAACAACTCGATTCTCCTAAATGCGCCGCCATAAAAGCTCATCTTAATAACTGCAATAATTGTAGCAATTATTTCAAAACTGTCGAAGATACTATTCAGTTCTATAAGAATTATAACGTTGAACTTCCTGAAGGCGCACACAAAAGGCTAATTGAATTCCTGGGTCTCACCGAATAATAAAAAATATTATTACATTTGTATTATATAAATTTGTATGACGAATACCATGTCTGTAAATTCTGAAGAAATAAAATCATACATAAGAGAACATAGCGATCTTTTTTGGTATATTAAAAAGGATCAAAAAGAGAATATAAGCCTGGACTTCCTGGTTGAGACTATATTGAATTACGGAAGTCTGGAAGATGCCAAAAAACTTTTTGCATTGATTGGAATCAAAAAAACTGCTTCAATATTTCTTAAGAATTCCAAAAAGAATAGAAACAATTACTTTCCGAAGGTTAATAATTTTTTTACCTTATATTTTGAAAGGCATGCATAAAGAATCTGTTAACAAAGAAAGCAGAAAAAATATTTAAAGAATCTTTTAATCCAAAACTTTTTAGGGAACAATTATCTTTTCCATCCCTTCTTCCTTAAGTCAGGTATCAAATACTAGCTGGTATGGCTATCCATAAATCAGGGTTTTTCCTTATTCTATTTCTCAATTCCTCTTCTTATTTTGCATATACCTTAATATTATATCTTTTAAACATTGGATAATTGGTATGGGTAGCATAAGAATTTTAATCTGCGATGATCACTCCTATATTCGTGATGGTTTTATTAAACGTCTGGAATTCCATCCTGGAATGTTCATAGTCGGCGAAGCTGCAAACGGCAATGAAATGATAACCCAATACGAAAACCTTAAACCCGACCTTATAATATCCGATATCGAAATGCCCCCTTTAAGTGGCATCGATGCACTAAAACAGTTAAAATTAAAATACCCTGAAATCAAAGTATTGTTTGTCTCGGTCTATCAGGGCGAAGATACCATATTTACCATAATAAAAGCTGGCGGACAAGGTTTACTTAGTAAAGGCTCCGATAAAGGGGAACTTCTTTACGCAATAAATGAAGTTATGAATGATAGACAATATTTCGGCCCGGAATATACTAATGAAAAATTAGCCGCAATCATTGATAAATTTTCTACTCCTCCCAAAAAATTTATTATTGATCCGCGTAAAGCCCGTAATTATCTTCTGTGTGAATGATTCTTCACATGATGCTTGAGATGTTTTAAATGCTTTGAGGAATGATTTCTTGTTCTTCTTCCATGAAAATGTTTATCCCCTTTTATACTTCTAAATCCTCCGATATATGCAGTCTTTGATTTCGGATTCATGTATTGATAGACATAATTAGAACCACTTTGAGCAATAGCTATTTCAGGATTAAACGGAATTCCATTATATCTGGTCTCAAAATGAAGATGAGGCCCGGTAGAATTACCGGTAGTGCCCCCAAGTCCAATCACCTGTCCTGCTGATACTGAATCTCCTTCGGATACAAGTAATTTCGATAAATGCCCGTAATATGTTTCTAGTCCGTTTGGATGATTAATAACAATAAGGTTTCCGTAACCCCCGCTTGTGTTTTTAGCAGTTGTAATCTTACCACTCCACGCTGCTTTAATACTGTCTCCCATATTAAGCACAATATCAATTCCTGGATGATAAGATAAAAAACCACGGGAAAGTTTTCCGTCAAAAGGTATTGATATCGGTTCATTGTTACTTAAAAACAATGAATCTTGGGAAAAAAGGTAGGGATTAACATCTTTTCTAATCGGATTTTTAGCATAAATACTTGATATTGAAAGGAAAAGCACAAAAATCAAAAATGGGATAGTAAAAGGATTTTTACAAAAACTCATATTTTACCTGTAAATTGTTTGTTTGAAAAAAGGAAGACCAGGTATAATCTTATTTTTGTACGCTTTGGCGGGAAAAGAGCGAAATTGTTCGGCTATTTTGTCCAAACAATGTTACTACTTTCTTGCTTTTATGCATATTATAGTTTAGATGCCTGAAATCAACCTGACTGTTTTTTAAAATCCGGGTAACCGGATAAGAAATCTCCTGTGATATATAATACGAGTTGCAAAAGTAATCATTAAAAATGGTAAAATCAAGCTCGTCTTTCCGGATACTATTCTCCTCTTCAGAATGATTTGTCAAACCCCTTATATAGATGAACCCTTTTCTTTATTATTTCATCAAACCATAAAGATTTTACTGATTTAACTGTCATTCCATTTTTATTAAGTGAATTATGAGCAAAATTGATAAACATAGCTGGGACGATAGATTTTCTGCGGCTGATTATGTCTATGGCACTGAACCCAATTCTTTCTTTAAGGAACAGTTGGATAAACTGAACCCCGGCAGATTATTAATGCTCGCCGAAGGTGAAGGTCGTAATGCAGTCTATTCTGCTAAAATGAATTGGCAGGTCGATGCCGTCGATTTCAGCAGCCAGGCACGCATAAAAGCTCTGAAACTAGCCGCCAATGAAAAAGTTAATATCAATTATTCATTATCTGACCTGACTCTCTATCAACCAACCGGCAATCTCTATGATGCAGTAGGAATTATTTTCTTCCATTTTGAAAGACCCGAAATAGAAAAGATTTTCGCCTCTGCTAAAAAAGCATTAAAAAAAGATGGGATAATAATCTGCGAAGTGTTCTCCAAAAATCAACTGGGTAAAACATCTGGTGGACCTCAGGTTCCGGATTTACTCTTCACCACCGATGAGATCGTAGAATTGTTTCATGGACTTAAATCTATCATTCTGGAAGAACGCAATGTCCTCCTCAATGAAGGAATTCTGCATCAGGGTGAAGCTAGCGTCATAAATTATGTAGGTAAAAAATAATCCCCTGTAAATATTAAATTATATAAAGGAATCATGCTATGTCAAAAAATGTTGGAAGCGCTGATCGCAATATCCGTTTAATTCTTGGAACCCTCATTATTGTTGCTGGCGTTGCTCTGCAAAGCTGGTGGGGACTTATCGGAATTGTACCATTGTTAACTGCAGGTCTCAATTTCTGTCCCCTGTATGCAGTTCTTGGAATGTCAACTACTAAAAAATAACTAATGCCCCCTATTTGTCCCTAAACTCGGGACCAATAATTGATAAGGGAGCTATTTTTTCTGATATTTGCCCTCAATATTTATTGAGTTTATGGAAAAAGTATCCCCGGTTATCCTTACTGCTAAAGAACTCGAAGTCCACTATGGCGATCAGGTTATTCTCGACAAAGCTTCCCTCTCAGTCCATGAAGGGGATAGGATTGGTTTGGTCGGTCGCAATGGCGCAGGTAAATCTACTTTCCTGAAGATTATTTCTGAAATCCTCCCCCCTGATTCCGGTGAAGTCGCGCAGCGCAAAGATCTTGTTATTAGTTTCCTTTCTCAGGAATTTACTCTGAATGAAGGGAAATCTGTATATCAAAATGTCCTCGATGGCGCAAAGGATATCCTCTCCCTGTTAAATCAATATGAAAATCTCCCCTTCGACCATCCTCAAAAACATATCCTCGAAGATAAAATTCTTCACGCAGAAGGCTGGGACCTCGAAAGAAAAATCGATATTCTCCTCAGTTCCCTTCATGCTCCTCCGGCTGATAGGATCGTAGGGACCCTATCCGGAGGTGAAAAAAGAAGAACCGCCCTCTGCCGTGCTCTCATTTCACACCCCGATCTCCTCATTCTTGATGAACCTACTAACCACCTCGATACTAACTCTATTGAATGGATTGAAAATTTCCTCGCTGAGTATAAAGGCACTTGCATTTTTGTTACTCACGACCGCTATTTCCTCGATCGTATCGCCACTCGTATTGTTGAACTTGCTAATGGAACTTTCTATTCCCATACCGGAAATTATACCGATTATCTTATAAATAAAACTCAGCGCCAGTCTATAAAGGAAACTGAAGAACAGAAAAGACAAAGTTTCCTCAAACGTGAACTCCAATGGATTATCAAAGGTCCCCGTGCACGTAGAACTAAAGCTAAATTCCGCATTGATAATTTTAATGAGGTCCTGTCTGAACAGAAAAATGAAGTCGAGCTCGATGTCGATCTTATTATCCCCCCCGCCGATCTTCTCGGTAAGAAAGTTCTCGATCTCATAAATGTCGGCGTAGAATTAGGTGGTACAACTCTTTTTAAGGATTTCAATTTTGAATTCATAGGCGGAAGGAAGTTAGGAATTATCGGAAATAACGGTGTCGGTAAAACAACCCTCCTCAGAATATTAATAGGTGAACTCCCTCCTAAATGGGGCAAAGTCGACACAGGCGAAAAAACAGAATTTAACTATATAGATCAGGCAAGACTTTTACTCAATGATAATGACACTGTCATTGAAGCAATAGGGGAGGGGAACGAAACTATTAAATTCGGCAAATTCCAGATGAAGATATGGACGTACCTCAGGCGCTTTCTCTTTACCGATGATCGTCTTAATACTAAAGTCGGCAAACTGTCCGGAGGTGAAAAAAGCAGGCTCACTCTTGCCAAGATCCTAAAGAATGGTGGCAACTTCCTCCTCCTCGATGAACCTACAAATGATCTCGATCTCCCCACCCTTAGAATTCTTGAGGAAGCCCTGATGGCTTTTCAGGGATGTGTGGTTATCGTCAGCCATGATAGATATTTCCTTAACCGCGTTTGTAATGGCATCCTCGCTTTTGAGGGCAATGGCATCCTTCACTTCAGTGAAGGCAATTATGATTATTATATCGAAAAAAAGAATTTAAGACTCAAAGATCAGTCCGCTCCGGAAGAAAAAG
>JARLHD010000273.1 GCA_031292435.1 Ignavibacteriaceae bacterium | reverse complement strand
TAGCTTGCGCTTACTCAAGGACTGATTAAAATCCAGATAATCCCCCAATATCTTAAAGCGCTTTCAAAGTTATATACTCCATAGGCTGCTTTAAAGTAAAGCACGTTGTGTTCAATTATGACATCGTTTCAAATCTCTCATCTCTCGTTTTATTAAAGGATTTTATCTATTATTAATCTTATATTACTGTTATAAGTAGTAAATTATTTATTATTAAGTAATATAACTTATTAGGCGCCTATGTTGGGTTACTCAAATGTATTTTCATTAACATTAGAAGCTGGGAATAATGAATTTTCTGAAGATTCAGTATTCTCAAAAGAAGTAGATCAGCCATCCTCCCCCATAAACTATGTCCTTATGGTAATAGATAATTTGGAAGGAATTACTAAGGATGAACTTGAGTTAACGGAAGCTAAATTATTTATAATAAGGTTATTCGCGCAGGGTGACTATAGGCACTATGCTGATAAATTCACGATAAACCGGGATGATCTTCAAGGGATTTTATATGAAGCTACCACTTTTCTTAGTAAGAAAAATATTTCCTGTACGATTGCTTTAATTCTAAAATCAGTAGAAGATTCACGGGAGGTTATTATTTCTTCCACTGGTACCGATCTGTCTTTTATAATAAATTCTGAAGGAGCCCATGTATTAACTCCTCGGGAATTAATGACCCCCTCAGTTCCTGTAGACTCCTTTATAAAACCACTGTTATATGTCGGAAAATTGAAAAAGGACGATACTCTGCTATTATGTTCTGAAATTTTGATGGATTTAATGGAACTTAATTTATTACAGAGGATAGTTATCTCAAGTAAAGGTCCCCAGGAAGTATGCAAAAAATTGCTTCTTTCTGTATCCGGGACAGGGAGAAAAGATAACATTTCCATTGCTGTTTTTAATGGATCAATTACCATTAGAATTCTTGTTAAAACAAGGATATCAAAAAAAACTTTATTATTAATTATTATTCCTTTCTTTTTAATTTTAATTGGGCTTTTTATCTTTAATCTGTCATCCGTAACGAAAGAAAAATCCGTTGATACTTCTCCAATTATTCTTTTTAATACATCAAAAATTCCCTCTGACTCAAATTCCCGGATGCCCCGGCCTAATAATATTGAAACCAGACCAATAAATAATATAAAGGATATCAAAAAGGAAGTTATTAAAAAACCTGAGGATATTGTAAAAAAATACAAAAATGTAAAATTTATTGTAAACGGTTCTGTTGTTATGATTTCCAATTGGGAGTCGGTCAAACAGGAAATATTATGTATTAATTGGGAAAAAGGAATCGTCGATAATAATAATATCCACAAATACCTTGATTATACAAGTATCCCTTCCTCGGTAAAAGTAACGTATATCGACAATTCCACTAAGAGCTATCGGATAAAATAACTTGGTCAGTAGCCTTATATTCTGATGATAGGATATTTATTACAGGCCGATAGAGATGTTATAATAATTGATATTGGCATTTTTCAACCCAAATGTGCTTCTATAATATTTACCCACAGTCGATCCGATTGCGTAAGACATTAATGTAGCTGCAATAGCATCTGAGAACCAATGCATTCCACCCCTGTTAACAGATGAAACTCCAAGGACCATATAAGCAACATAACTGTAGCCAACAACTTTCAACCAGGTTTTATCAGGATAAAAACTTGTCAGTGCGGCAACAACTGCCATTGTTGAAGATGTGTGCCCCGAAGGCCAACCCCAATAAACGCCCCCTCTCAGAAAGCCAAATCTAAATGTTTTACTTAGGTCACTCATATCTTCTGTATGTCTCCAATCAGGATTAGGACGACCTGTAATTGCTTTTAATAGTGAATTATAACTAAATGCAATGATGCTTGATTGAATTACAGCATAGGAAGCGCCTACTGCTTCATCATCTTTCTTTAATTTTCCATATGCAAATAGAGATCCTCCTATTACAAAAGGGAAGTATGTTGCAATTCGGATAATAGGAATAGTAGCATTTCCGAATTCTTCATGCTCATTAAAATATCTTTGTACATAATAATCAGCATTGCTTGAAACAAGAATTGCTGTTGATGCCGCACCAGCCAAATGAAAATAAAGGTTATTTCCTTTAAAGCTGTTAAGTATATTATTCCCAAAATTACCAAAAGGATATAATCCGGGTCTTGTAGAAATATTTTGTTGTGCGTTAGCCGGAAGTGTTAGACATATAAGTAAATAAAATATTTTAATAATCAGATTATTCGTCATATCAATACAATGGACCTATCTTAAAGGACGAAATATAGTACATAACAATAGCTTCTACAATGCTAACTAACCAGGATCCGTGAAAAAAATATTTCTTATCTTTAATCGTTAAATATTTTTCAATAGCAACCTGAAAGTCTAATGAAAACCGCATCCATAGTGATTATTTCCGACATCCATCTGCGCTCTGAAAATTGTCAGGCCAAGCTTTTACTTAATACTTTAAGGGACTATGACTATCAGACCCTTATTATTAATGGCGATTTAATTGAAGACGATAAAGTCCACCCGGATAATGTTAAAATGAATTGGCAGCAGTTCCAGTTCATAGAATACTTGCGGGAAAGACTAAGAAAAAAGAATACCACTAAAAAGATTATCAGGATAGGTGGAAATCACGATTTCTCCGGGCATGATTTCATAAATCAAATCCTTGGCATTGAAACTCTTCTGGAATATAGATGGGAATTGAATGGAAAAAGGTTTTGTGTTATTCATGGACATCAGTTTGACAGGTTCGTATTTAAGAATCCGATATTAAGTAAGTTAATCTCCAATATTGCACTATTCCTTCAAAAAATAGATTCACGAAAACAGCACCTCACAAGATTGATCGACAGGTTCCACACAAAATGGTTTCGTTTGACTGAAATCGTAGCGAACGATGCATTAGAATTCGCACGCGATGAAGGAATTGATATTATAATTTGTGGACACACCCATGAAGGAATGCAGCGAGTATCTAGGGAGAAGGGAATTGTCATTGAATATTGGAATTCCGGTGATTGGACCGGGCACAAATGCTCTTTCATAACAATCGATGAAAAAGGTACGATGGAACTCCATTTCTTTACAAATGATCTGCTAAAGATTAATATTTGATTCTATTAGGATTTTTGTACAGTATATTAAGAAGGTGGTTCTAAAACCAATATGACGGAAAAATCCTGTGTATTTATTTCCATAATCATACCCTATTTGTTTCTGATTTTGTACAGTTTACATTCTCTCGGAGTGAATGTATCTTCCAAAATATAATTACCGTTACGAATAAAATTCAATGTTTTCTGAATTGGATTACCGCTAACTACAATTTCATTACAATCATTATAAGCTCCGATATTAAGAGTTATGTCTTGCTTCGCCTGGCTTATATCCGATTGGTTCATAGCAAATAAATAATATGAATCTTTATAATAACGAAGAAATGTTTTAATGGAATTTGTATTATTTAATATAAGATTATTAATATTTGGCTGAGCAATTATATTGGCAATCTTGTTAGTAATGAAATATCTAGTAAAATCTGTAATCGATCCCCTTAATGCCGGAGTAGTAATCCCTTGTCGCCACCAGAAAATACCCCCTGCCTTCCCTCCTGGAATACAATAATCAGGATCTTGTGCATATGCAAGATAGGAAAATATTAAATATTTAATCTCCACTGCCGTTGGGTCACGATGTGGTTCACCAAAACCTAATCCGTAAGCCTGGACAATCACAATAGTTGCACCTGAAGTGCTGTTTCTCCCATCGTCTTTATATCGCTGTGCAAGACTCTTCATGCAATTATCAATCAACCCTAACGCCGGTGATGGAGATGTAGAATTAGTATCTATAAGATAACGGTCCTCCATTAATACATCATAAAAAATGTCATTTGAAGTTAAAGATGGTAACCCTTTATTAAGGGTCGGAACTTCTTCACCGGTATCTGAATTATTTGCTAGACCATAACAAATGAAAACTGGATGCCTTGCATCAATTCCTTTAATCCTTAAATACCTTTTCCTTAATATGGCAGTAGTCCATCCGTTTTTTTGTGGAGGAGCTTCTGGTTCATCAACTAAATACCACCCAAAGAGAGCTGGATGGTCCTTGAGTCTTGGGACTAAGTAATCCACGAAATCATTTCCCTCCTGTTCAGTAACTCCCTTATCCGGGAAAAAATCAGAACGATAAAATCTGGAGGGTAACTGAACCACAACTAATAAATGTGCTTTAGATGCAGCATCTAAATACTTTTTAAGAATTTTATAATAATCAGAAGGTGACTTATTTGTATCCATTAGGAATTGGTAATATGGTAATACCAGGTTCGCTCCGGTTGCTACGATTCTTTCAAAGTGAGATGTATAATCTAATTGCGATCGTACGTCATCATACCATCCTATTGGAAAAAAAAGCGAGTTGTTTAGTATAAATCCATTATGTTTAAATGTTATATAATTCCCTGGATTAACTGCACTAATTGTGGAATCACCCTGCGGGTATATGGAATTTATAGTTAACCAAATTAGTATTCCGGAAAAGAATAATTTCATATTATCGCCTTGGTCAGTTTGTAATATATTAAATATATAGATAATTCACTTTATTCAAAATATCAATAATCATCCGGCATTTATTATGATCAGGTAATTATGGAATCCTCTTTTTCGAACCCAGCTCTGACCTTTGGTATTGGGACAGAATTTATTGTCAGAAATTTAAATCTTGGAGTGAGATATATGTACAGCAATCCACCTCATTATGAAAGTACTGACTTTGGAAACCCAACCTTTAAATTACCCGCTTCACTATTTCAATAAATGGTTGGTTTTAATATCTGAATCGATGTGCAACTTTTATTTTCCGCAATTCTTTTTGTATAATGCAATCGCTGTACTGTCTCCAAACCCGCTGGCTTTTCTCCAATCTAAACATGCACCTTCCTCATCATTTAGCTTTTGTTTAGTAAGCCCGCGGTTGATATAAGCCTGTGTATACTTGGGAACAAAATCTATCGCTTTATTAAAATCCTTTATTGCTCCTTCAAAGTCTCCAAGTTTAAATTTGGTGTTACCTCGGTTATAATATGACCATGCGTCACTCGGCTTGATCGAGATTGCTCTATCATAATCCTGAATTGCCTCTTTGTAATTTAAAAGACTATCCTTAGCAATTCCCCGGATAGTATAGCCGGATACATCAGTAGAATTTATTTCTATTGCTTTATCATAATCATGTATAGCGCCTGTAAAGTTTTTGAGCTTGACCTTTGCTAAACCGCGATTAATATATGCATTATAATATTGAGGATTGTTCTCAATTGCTTTATCATAATCCAGGATCGCTCCTGCATAATCTGCTATTTGATATTTAGCATTGCCGCTGGTCCAGTAAATCTTAGCTTTGCTCTGGGCTGCAAGATAAAAAGGGGACAATAATATTATAACGCACAATATTAATAATTTCTTCATACTAACACTCTTTTAAAATCTTAGTATCAAAATTAGTTAATAATTGTCATGTCTGAAAATCCGCAGCTTCATTAAAGACGTTTGAATATGATATAATTGTTATCAAATTTTATCGGCTTCGTAAATTCACCTTTATCCAGGTCTGAAATGCGATTCCTTATTGGTTCCGCATACTGGTAAATATCAACTTCACCTATATCAATATATTTACCCAATTTTGGTACCTTGGAAATAGAATTCGCAACCTCATCAAATTTATTGCCTCCTAAAAGAGTATTGTAAAACGAATCCGCAATTTCATATGAAGGGAATAGAAGAGCTGATAACGAATATAGTACTGGTTCTGCAATTCTTACCTTAATTTTCTGATGTACCCAGCAGACAACTGGTTTATTATCTACAAGCATTGGAGAGTATTCCCACGTACGGATGGTCTTTACGGCAATTGAATCCCATGCTTTTATGCCGCTCCCTTTCTTTAAAATAACATCAAATACCGATCCGTCCTTATTAAGGTATATATTCGCTTCGATTAATTGATCTGGTCTGGATAATGTTGGTGGAACAGATGGAAATGGATGCTGTATCAACAATACTGGTGCTTGAGTAATTGTCGTTTGCTGAATCGAGGAACAACCTGCAAAAATTATAAGGCAAATTAAGATTATTAAACATTTCATAACCCACCTCACTGATAATCTCTGACAGTATTATAACTTCCCCGATGGGGAAATTTACTAAATCATTTAACTGTCAATAGATAGTGTAATAATTATTTGCTTTATTATCAATAGAAATTCTCATCTTATAGTTTGGATCTTAAATGACCTTCGAATGAACAATATTTTAGTCCATTGACCATTCAAAAACAATATTATAATTTGTAGTTTATCTTTTTAATAACTCTATTTCCTAAATATGATTGCCCATATTAAATTTTGGATTCTTCTTATAATTTCAATTGTTGTGGGAATGATAATTGGTTTTATCGATTCTCGGCCTCATTGGGATGATACCGGAATCACCGTTGGAATGATTCTCGTCTCTTCAGCTTTTTTGGGCTTTGTTATGCCCCGGCGTGCTTGGATATGGGCGATTGCTTTGGGTGTATGGATTCCTGTTTGGAATATTTTACAGCATAATAATTATTCATCGTTAATTGCCTTGCCGGTAGCTATCATTGGCGCTTATATAGGCGTAATAATTTATAAGGTAATATTTTATAGCTCAGACTAAATTGCAATTAATAATAATAATTTAATAGCGAACATTTTTTTATTTAATTATGAAGTCAGATTTGTGATTGATATCTGCTTTTTTAATTATAAATACTACTATCATTTGTTAACTTAATAATGGCAGGAAAATGAATTTAAGAATTTTATCATTCGTATTATTTATAACGATTACCTGCTTTTTCTCAGGATGTTATACAGGTAATCTTAACCAGGGTAATAATTCACAGGATAATAATTTACAAGATAACTCTGAATACCCTGAATATAATGTTGATGATTTAAATCAATATGGTCAATGGACAGATGTGTATCCGTACGGCAAAGTATGGTGCCCTTCAGTCGTTAATGATTGGCAGCCCTTTACAAATGGACATTGGTCATATGATGGCTATAACTGGGTTTGGGTATCTTATGAGCCCTTCGGTTGGATTGTTTATCATTATGGCTCATGGGAATATTCTCAGGATCTCGGTTGGTTTTGGATACCTGGTGATGAAAGTTGGACGCCAGCTTGTGTACAATGGATTGATTATGGTGATTATGTCGGATGGGCTCCAAGACGTGCTTATAATAGGATATGGCCTGAACCTTGGGAACATAATAATGTACACCCTTGGATGCTTGTAAGCAAAGGAGATTTTAACAGGGAAAATATAAATTCTTATAGAATTCATTCAGTCAGTCAGTATGATAACCCTAATCAGATTCAAAGACGTGAACCAGATGTAAAAACTATTCAACGCTATGTAAAAGAACCTATTCCTATTGTGAAATTTGAAAGAGAACCTGTTGTAACTAATAATCCTCCTGTCAGAACAGAAAACCCTCCAAATAAAAATGATAATTCTACTCCGCCTGTTACTCGCGGTAATAATAATTCGACCCCTCCTGTTACTCGTGGAAATAATAATACCAAACCTCGGACTATTGTCCATATGCAGATTCCACCTGCTGAAAGACAGAAAGTTAATAAATACCGGCCTAAAGTTGAAAAGGATGTGCTGAAAAAAAAGAATCCACCACCGACTCCTCCTCAAAAAAGGGATAAATGAGATAACTGTTTTCCTTCTCACATTATAATCCTAATCACTCAAACTGCATATGCCGTTATGTAATTTCTACCGTTGTATAATTATATTATAAATAAAAAGAGATACCAATTAAGGAAAATAAATATGTCAGAAGAAAAAAATGTATCTGGACAAAAAAAATTAGGAGAAATTGTTATTACACGCTTTTTCGAAGGTTCCCGTGATCTTGTTTGGAAGGTTTGGACTGAACCTGATCTGATTAAACGATGGTGGGGACCCAAGTATTTTACCGCTCCTTTCTGTAAAATAGATTTCCGTGTCGGGGGTGTTGCACTTTATTGTATGCGCTCCCCTGAAGGAAAGGATTATTGGAGTACTGGCATTTATCGTGAAATAATTATGCCTTCACGTATTGTTTGTACGGACTCCTTCGCAGATGAAAAAGGTAATGTAGTCCCCGCTTCTTATTATGGTATGAGTTCAGAATTACCTTTGGAAATGTTATGGAATGTTACTTTCGAAGATATCAAAGGAAATACTAAATTTACTCTTCGTCACTCCGGTCTTCTGAAAGGTAGTATGAGTGATCTTACTTATCAGGGTTGGAATGAATCCTTGGATAAATTTGCAGAAACACTTAAATATTCACTCGTAGGAATTCCCAAAACTTAATATATCACAAAATATTTTTAATCAATATATAGAGAGAGGCAAATATGGCAACTATAAATCCCTATCTGAATTTTATGGGCAATACGGAGGAAGCGTTCAATTTCTATAAATCAGTATTCGGAGGCGAATTTAAGGAATTCCAGCGCTTTAAGGATACACCTGAAGCTGGTAGAGCCCAGATAATGAAAAAAATAAACTTATGCACATAGCCCTTCCTATAGGAAAAAATAATACCCTTATGGCTACTGATGCTTTGGAATCTATGGGGCATACAATTACGGTTGGTAATAATTTCCAATTGTCTGTAGCTGCGGATAGTGAAAGCGAAGCGGATAAATTGTTCAGCGGACTCTCGGAGGGAGGCAAACCTACGATGCCGTTGCAGAAAACATTTTGGGGATCTTATTTCGGAATGGTTACAGATAAGTTTGGAATTAATTGGATGGTTAGTTACGATTATCCCAAATCTAATTAATCCATGACAAAAATGGCTGTCCTTTATTTAGAACAGCCTATATATTCAATATCTTTTTATTTCTCAAAAGCAATTCCATCATCACTTATTCTGGTTAAATAATATATAAAATTGTGATGCTTTAATATCAATAAGTATCTTTATGATAAAACAAATAAATAAAACTGCTAACATCCCTCTGCTTATCCCAAGATTCGTGGTAGGTCTAGTTTTTGTCACAGAAGGTATTCAGAAATACCTATTCCCTGAATTGCTTGGTACTGGCAGGTTTATGAAAATTGGTTTTAGTAACCCTGCTTTCTGGGCTTACTTTACCGGAACCTTTGAATTTCTTTGTGGGCTCCTTATACTATTTGGTATGTTTACACGGATCGCTTCTATCCCTTTGATTATTATAATGATAGTAGCTTTCGCTACAACTAAATATCCCCTATTAATCCAAAAAGGATTCTGGATATTCGCTCATGAATACAGGACCGATTTTTCTTTGACTATGCTTCTAATCCTTATTCTTTATTGGGGTGGTGGAAATATTTCTATTGATAAACTAATAGGTAAATCTAAATAATAAATAATTGTGGATTATTAAATATTACTTAATCACTGATGAAGGATTTATTCATGGAGAACATGGTGTTTCATAAAGCAGAAACTAGGGGGCATGAAGATCATGGTTGGCTTAATACTTATCATAATTTTAGTTTTGCACAGTATTTTGCCGCAGATAGAATGCAATTCGGAACTCTTCGTGTCCTTAATGATGATACCGTTGCTGCAGGATCTGGCTTTGGAAGACATCCGCATAATAATATGGAAATTATAAGTATCCCGCTCTCGGGTGAACTCGAACATAAAGATAGTATGAATAATACTCAGGTAATTAAAACTGGTGATATTCAGGTTATGAGCGCTGGTACCGGTATCTTCCATAGCGAGTTCAATAGAAACAAGGACAAAGAAGTAAAATTTCTTCAAATATGGGTCATTCCCAATAAGATCGATGTTCAGCCAAGATACGATCAAGTAACACTGGACCCATCCAAAAGAATAAATCAACTTCAACTTATAGTTTCACCCAACCCTCAGGATGAAGGAGTATGTTGGATTTATCAGGACGCATGGTTCTATCTTGGCAAAATTCAAAATGATCGTCATGTTAATTATCTGGTTAAAAGAAAAAGTAATGGTGTTTTTTGTTTCCTTCTGAATGGTGAAATGAAAATACATAATAATTTGCTGCAAAAAAGGGATGCTATTGGACTTTGGGATTTGGAATCAATTGATATTGTATCTCTCTCTGATGATAGTGAAATTCTGGTTATGGATGTCCCAATGAAAAATTCAATCTGACATTGATTTTGCCATCCGCTGCAATGTCACTAAGGGATTGATTTCTTTGCATTTATACACCCCTATCTTTATATTTGTCCGTAAATTTTTCAACAAAGACATAGTCTATAAATGCAAAAAATATATATAAAAGATCTTTCTCAACACGTTGGTCAGGAAGTTACCCTAAGTGGTTGGCTCTTTAATAAAAGGTCAGGTGGTAAAATTAAATTCCTGGTTCTAAGAGATGGATCAGGTTATCTCCAGTGTGTCTATTTCAAAGGAAATGTCTCCGAAGATGTTTTTAATCTGGCTGATAGGATCGGACAGGAATCATCTATTGAGGTTACTGGAAAAGTAAAAGTTGAACCTCGTGCCCCGGGGGGATTCGAACTTGACGCTGTAAACCTTCATTTGATCTCCGAAGCTCATGATTATCCTATCACTCCTAAAGATCATGGAATCGAATTCCTTATGGATAATCGACATCTTTGGCTTCGTTCTTCCAAACAGGTTGCAATTATGAAAATAAGACACAGGATTGTTAAAGCTATAAGGGATTTTTTCGATGAAAGGGGATTTACATTAATGGATCCTCCTATTCTTACTCCTGCTGTTTGCGAGGGAACTTCAACATTGTTTGAAACAGAGTATTTCGACCTTGGTAAGGCCTACCTGACCCAATCCGGTCAACTGTATGCTGAAGCTGGTGCAATGGCTTTAGGAAAGGTCTATACTTTCGGTCCGACTTTCAGAGCTGAAAAATCTAAAACAAGAAGACATCTTACCGAATTCTGGATGGTAGAACCAGAAGTCGCATTTAACGACCTTAATGCTGATATGGATCTGGCTGAGGAATTTCTTGAATATATTGTTCAGACTATTCTGAAAGAAAAACAGGAGGAATTAAAAGTCCTTGAACGAGATACATCAATTCTTGAGAAAGTTGTTCGCCCTTTCCCAAGAATATCTTATGATCAGGCTGTGGAAATATTAAAAAAGAATGGAGTTGATTTCCAGTATGGTAATGACCTTGGTGCAACTGATGAAACAATTATCTCGAATCAGTATGATCGCCCTGTGATGGTTCATAGATATCCTACGGCAGTGAAAGCTTTCTATATGAAAAGAGATCCTGAAAATCCTGATCTTGCCCTCGCTGTTGATGTCCTTGCCCCGGAAGGTTGTGGTGAAATTATCGGTGGAAGTCAGCGCGAGGATAATTATGAACTTCTGCTTGAAAGAATAAAAGAGCATAATCTTCCTCAGGAAGCTTTTGAGTGGTACCTTGACCTTAGAAGGTTTGGTTCCGTTCCTCATGCTGGATTTGGCTTAGGCCTTGAAAGAACTGTTGGATGGATTTGTGGATTAGATCACGTAAGGGAAACTATTCCTTTCCCTAGGATGATTTATAGAAATACTCCATAATATTTTCTGATATTCATTAATATCTTATAGCTATAATTATGTCGTTAGAACTTATACTGTTTATTCTGTTGGCTGCGGTTGCTGCAGTATCAGGCATATTAATGATAACACGTTCAAACCCGATTATAGCTGCTCTCTTCTTAATCCTTAATTTCGGCTCTCTGGCTGGATTATATTTATTATTGAATGCTCAGTTTATTGCAGTTGTGCAGGTAATTGTATACGCAGGTGCTATAATGGTACTGTTTCTCTTTGTAATAATGCTCTTGAAACCGGAACACGAAAACCTTGTATCTAAAATTATTGGCATTAAAACTTTTTCTTTTGTAATTGCGGCACTTGTATTTATACAGTTGGCTTACCTTATTTTCTTTTCGCATCCCGGTTCTTCTTTAAAACCTGAAACTGCAGCAAGTGTAAATGCAGGAACAGTAGAAACAATCGGAAGAGAACTTTATACTAATTATATCCTCCCGTTTGAAGCCGCTGGTTTCTTGCTGCTTGCGGCAACAATAGGAGCAGTTGTTTTAGCTAAAAAGAAATTCCTGTAACAATATGCCAATACCTATTGAATATTTTTTAGTCCTTAGTGCTTTTATGTTTTTCACTGGTGTTGCCGGTGTCCTTACTAGGAGGAATGCTATAGTAGTATTTATGTCGGTTGAGCTTATGCTGAACTCGGCTAATCTTACTCTTGTTGCTTTCTCATCCTATATAGGCAGTCCGGTAGGTCAGTTGTTTGTATTTTTCGTAATGACTGTTGCAGCCGCTGAAGCTGCAGTGGGCCTCGCTATTATTATAGCACTCTTCAGGAATAAATTAACAATGAACATTGATGAGATAAATATCCTTAAATGGTGATCTTATAATTTCCGAAATTAATATATGACTCATTACATTTTTTTAACTGTTCTGCTTCCGTTCCTGGGTTTCCTGGTTAACGGTCTGTTCGGTAGTAGGATAAAAAATGAGAAGATTATAGGATGGATCGGAAGTGGAACCGTTGGCTTCTCTTTTCTAATAGTAGTTATTACTTTCTTCCAGACTCTTGCACTCCCAGCATATGATAGAAAATCAATCGTAACTCTGTTTAATTGGCTGAATGTCGGGGAATTAAACATTAATATCTCCTATCAGGTTGATCAGCTCTCTCTTATTATGGCACTCATTGTT